>CAZVMJ010000126.1:0-2680 GCA_964628005.1 uncultured Candidatus Saccharibacteria bacterium
GGTGAAGATCTAGCTTGAGGCCCAGTATAAATAAATCACCATTTCGCAGCACCTCACACCGATAATTCGTTTTCTAAACAACACGGCTATGCGGTTGGGGCTGCCCCATCCCTTAGCGTGGTGGAAGCGGTATCAAGTCAGGAAGTCGCGCTCATCAATGTCTATATAGTGTGAAGCCACGCGTCAGCGTGGCTTCAGAGAGATCTTGCCCGTCGCGATCAGTGAGTCGCGCAGGGTTGTGAGTGTTTTGCAGTAGAACTGAGGGCCGAGTGCGGTTTTCAGTGCCTGCTTTGGTGGCTTGTGCATCAGCACGCGGCCCACTGTGGCCGCGAGTGCCACTTGCGCGCGTGCATCCATCCGAAAGCGATCCCGAATCGCTTTCTGCAGGATTGTGCGATGCGCCGGCGATCCGTACGAAATCACCTCACCATTCCACCACACGTATCTTTTTTGCTCTCCACTCGCCAGCATATGCGCCTCTATTCCATGCGAACGCAGTGCGATGGATCGCCGTGGATCGGTATACGGAAACCGAATGCCGCTCGCAAAGCTCTCAATCGACGCGGTGTGAACGCTCTCAAGAATGAGCGGTGAATCTACAAACGGGCACAGCTGCTGTGCTCGCCAATCACCGGATGCGTAGGTGATGTTGAATTTGCTTGTCATGTGCCACTCCGAAGTGCCCCAACTGCCGTATTTATAGAGGTTAGTCTCTTGGGTTGCAACTGGATCACTATCCACGCAGTCTCATTCATTCAAGCGATGGTGCGATACACTTCTTGTATATGCATCGCACTGGTCTTGTGCTTATGCTCGGCATTCTTGCCGGTTGCATTCTGCTCATCGTATTCACGACGGGTCCTTCGATACAGCCGGTCACTTCAGGTGCCGTGCCAACCACAAACAACAAGCAGGAGTTACCGCCGGTTGCAGATCGCGTGATGTCGGTGAAGAACTACATTCGTGCGAATATCTCGCAGCTTACGAGCGAGAAGCCGTCAGAAGGATCGGAGTTTACGGTGAGCGATGTGATGATCCGCGGAAATACTGGCGTGGCCACCTTCACCGATGGTCGCTCTCAGTACATGGCTGAGTTCACGTTCAGTATGGATGATCGCGGCAACTTCTTCTTCAAGACATTCGACGTGCATCAGCGTTAAACGCTGTACACCTCCGCGTTCGGAGGTGACATGTATAATCGAATGCTATGGCAGACATCAAAGATAAAAATCTCGCTGCGGCTGGGAAGCAGCGCATTGAGTGGGCAGAACGCGACATGCCCGTGCTTAAGGCGGTGCGTGAGCAATTTGCAAAGGAGCAACCATTTAAAGGAAAGGGCCTTGCTGCAGTTCTTCATGTTACAGCCGAGACGGCAAATTTGGTGCGCGCTCTGAAAGCAGGAGGTGCACAGGTGATGCTCGCGGCTTCAAATCCGCTCTCAACACAAGACGATGTAGCGGCTGCGCTCACACACGAATACGGTATCGAAACGTTTGCGATCAAGGGTGAATCGACGGAAACATTCTTTTCACATATCGAAGCGCTTATTGCGGCAAAGCCAGTGCTCACCATGGATGATGGTGCCGATCTTGTGACACAGCTCCATCAGAAACATGCCGACATGCTTCCGAGCATGCTCGGCGGTACGGAAGAAACAACCACTGGCGTCATTCGATTGCGCGCGATGCACAAAGACGGCGCGCTCAAGATGCCGATAGTGGCGGTGAATGATGCAAAGACGAAAAATATGTTCGACAACCGCTATGGCACGGGGCAGTCCACGCTAGACGGCATCATACGTGCCACCGACATGCTGCTTGCAGGGAAGACTATTGTCGTTGCCGGTTACGGCTGGTGCGGCAAGGGCCTCGCTGCGCGCGCGAAGGGGATGGGTGCAAATGTGATTGTCACTGAAATCGATGCGGTAAAAGCGCTCGAGGCGGCCATGGATGGCTTCTATGTCATGCCAATGATCGAGGCAGCAAAGCTCGGTGATCTTTTCTGCACGGTCACCGGAAACGTTGACGTGATCCGAAAGGAGCACTTTGAAGTTATGAAAGACGGTGCGATGGTTTGCAACTCAGGCCACTTTGATGTTGAGATTAATCTGAAGGATCTCGCTGCCATGGCGAGTGGTTCTGCTCAAACCGTTCGAACGAGTGTGCAGGAGTACACGGTGGGATCGAAAAAGATCTATGTGCTCGCTGAGGGGCGCCTGGTTAACCTCGCTGCCGCTGAGGGGCACCCGGCGTCAGTCATGGATATGAGCTTTGCAACGCAGGCGCTTGCGAGTGCATGGATGGCCACCCAGGATAAACCCCTTCCGGCTGGGGTGTATGAGGTGCCGTACGACATGGAAACCCGCGTTGCTTCGCTGAAGCTCGCCTCGATGGGACTCACCATGGATATCCTGACCGATAGCCAGAAGCAATACCTCGATTCTTGGCAGCACGGCACCTAAAAGTGTCCGGGGAGGGTCATCCGGAGAGGCTAAATTCTCTGCAATAACACAAGAAATTTGGTGTGTAGTCAAATTTTGTCGCATAAATATGGCTCTGTAGAGCCATATTTTGCTATTGACTGAGGCGCTTAAAAATGCTACTGTAGAGCGGCTGGGGTGACCCGGCAGCGCATGACAACAGCAGTTACAGCGGCCGTAACGGGCGCTTTTCTTTTGCAG
>CAZVMJ010000127.1:0-2667 GCA_964628005.1 uncultured Candidatus Saccharibacteria bacterium
CATTGAAGTGAACGCTCGTCTCTCCCGTTCGTCTGCGCTCGCTTCAAAAGCGACCGGCTACCCGCTCGCGTTTGTCGCCGCTAAACTCTCGCTCGGATACGCACTGACTGAACTCAAGAATTCAGTCACAAAGAAAACCATCGCCTGCTTTGAGCCCGCACTCGACTACGTAGTCTTAAAAGTTCCACGCTGGGATCTCACCAAGTTCGATAATGCACTGCCGCGTATCGGCACTGAAATGAAAAGTGTTGGCGAGGTTATGGCTATCGGTCGTTCGTTTGAAGAGGTGCTCCAAAAGGCGCTTCGCATGCTCAACATTGGCGCCGATGGTGTGGCAGCACCGAAATCAGTGCATTTCAAAAATCAGACTGCTCTGAAAGATGAAATTCAACACGCTACAACGCGACGCGTTTTTGCAATTGCCGAAGGATTGCGCAGCGGCATGACGCCGGAAGCAATTCACGCGCTCTCGCATATCGATCTTTGGTTCCTCCACAAGATGCATCGCATCATTGAAATCGAGAAGAAGCTATCCAAGCAAAAGCTCAGCAGCGTTGATTTTGTCACTATCAAGCGCGCAGGATTTTCAGATGCCCGCATTGGCGCACTTATTAAAAAGCCAGTCGCTGAAGTACGGGCGGCACGAAAGAAGCTTGGCGTAGTGCCGCGCGTTAAGCAGATCGACACGCTTGCGGGCGAGTTCCCATCACAAACCAATTATTTGTACATGACCTATCACGGAACCGAGCACGATATTGCCCCGGGTGCGAAACAGGCTGCTGTTTTAGGCGGCGGTCCGTACTGTATTGGATCATCCGTGGAATTTGACTGGTCGTGCGTGCAGGCGCTCAAGTCGCTCAAACAGAACGGCTACAGCACCATAATGGTGAACTCAAACCCCGAGACCGTATCCACCGACTACGACATGTCGGATCGCCTCTATTTCGATGAACTCTCAGAGGAACGTGTGCTGGACATCACCGAATTCGAACGTCCGGAAGGGGTGGTCGTATCGACGGGAGGACAGATCCCAAACAATCTCGCCCTCTCCCTCTATCGGCTCGGGGTTCCGATCTTCGGTACAAACCCTTCGGATATTGATCGAGCCGAAGATCGCCACGTATTTTCAAAACTTCTGGACACGCTCGACATTGATCAGCCTGGCTGGGCGGAGCTCACCACCATTGCAAGCGCAAAGAAGGAAGCTGCGGCACTTGGCTACCCGGTTCTCGTGCGCCCCTCGTACGTGCTTTCAGGCGCAGCAATGAGTGTCGCGTACGACCAGGACTCGCTCGTAAAATTCTTAAAACGCGCAGTGGACGTTTCGTCCGATCACCCGGTAGTCATTTCAAAGTTTATTGAAAATGCACGAGAGATTGAAATAGACGGCGTTGCCAGCGGTGGCTCATTGGTGTTGTATGCCATTACTGAGCACGTGGAAAATGCCGGCACTCACTCGGGTGACGCCACGGTAGTACTACCACCACAGCGCACATATCTTGAAACTATCCGGCGCGCAAAAAATATTACCAAGAACATTGTGCGCGCCCTCAAGATTACCGGCCCGTTCAATATTCAGTTTCTTGCCAAGGAAAACAAGCTGATGGTCATTGAGTGCAATGTGCGCGCATCACGATCCTTCCCCTTTGTTTCCAAAGTGACAGGATACAACTTTATCGATATCGCGCTGCGGGCCATGCTTGGCCACGATGTTACGGGCGAGTACCGAACCGTAGAGCTTGATACCGTTGCGGTGAAATCGCCGCAGTTTTCCTACAACCGCATCAAGGGAGCGGACCCGATACACTACGTAGAGATGGCATCTACCGGAGAAGTAGCATGCTTTGGCGATTCGTATTACGAAGCACTGATCAAATCAATGATGGCTGCAGGGTTCCGTCTTCCGCGCAAGAACATCTTGATTTCACTGGGAAAGGAAGAGAATAAAATTAAGCTTCTCCCTTCGCTGCAACAGCTCGCCGCACTCGGGTATTCGCTGTTTGCCACCGAACACACCGCCGACTTTATGAAGAAACATGGCATTGCATGCAAAAAAGTTTATAAACTCCACAGCCGAAAGAAACCGAACGTTGGTGAGCTCTGGGAAACGTTGGATCTCATCATCAACATTCCGGCGCGCGCGCTCGCGCGTGAACCTCAGGACGGTTTCATTATCCGCCGCAAAGCGGTGGATATGAATATCCCCCTCATCACAAACCGGCAGCTCGCCGAGGCGTTTATTGCGGCTCTGGCGGAAACAGGCACAGCCACATTGCCCTCAAAGCACTGGAAGGAATACACCGCCTAGGATGCGTTACTTTTTGTGCTTCTTCAGGAGCTTCTTGAGATAGTAGCCGGTATGTGACCCTTCGGTCTTGGAGACCTCCTCGGGTGTACCGTGTGCAATCACCTGTCCGCCTCCCATACCGCCTTCAGGGCCCATGTCGATGAGGTAGTCGGCACACTTAAGCACGTCAAGATTATGCTCGATCACCACGACCGTGTTGCCCCGCTCCACGAGCTTCTGGAGAATCTGAATGAGTTTTGCCACGTCGTCGTAGTGCAAGCCGACCGTCGGTTCGTCGAGCAAGTAGATACTCTTCGTGATGTGGGGACGATACAGCTCTGAGGCAATCTTCACGCGCTGCGCTTCACCGCCTGAAAGCG
>CAZVMJ010000128.1:0-2660 GCA_964628005.1 uncultured Candidatus Saccharibacteria bacterium
CAAAGGATTTGAATGTATTGTCATCTGGGCAGAATCCGGCGTAAACCTGTATACGTGGGATTCGTATGGCTTCTTCACTATTGATATCTACACCTGCAAACCATTTTCAGCGGCCAAAGCGGTTGCGTTCGTCTCAAAACACTTGCGCGCGACAAAGGTGGTGCATAAGAATGTCTAGCAAAAAACCCGGGCTTGGCCGGGGTTTTTTCAGTCGCTGTCGCCGTCTGAATCGCCTTCGCCGTCATTGTCACTTGCTTCAAAAATCGTGTCGGTGTCGGTCTGTCGTTCGCCAAAGACATTTATATGTGCATCGCTCGCGTCCTGTGCGCGCGGGCGCGGCTTCGGGTCTTCTGGTAGCAGGAAATCGAAAATACCCATACGGCATTCGGTTACGGATAATGGCGTCATTGTAGCCTACGGAACGCCTATATCTATGAAGAACCGATGCGCTATACTCTGCGTGTGAAAAAACGTGTGCTGCTCGTGGTCGCTGTGTTGGGGGTCCCGTTGTTGTTCGCACTCGGCTTTCTCGGATACCGTCTGCATTCGCAGGAGACGGTCAACGCATTTCTCCACGATTATCGTCGTGCCAGGGACATCTACGCGCAGGAAAAAGTTGCCGCGAAGTATCTGGAAGAACTCAGTGTTGCAGAGCTTAATGCCGCGATAGAAGAGGAATACCCGCAAGCGGTGTGTCATGTGCAGGGACATGGGATCGGGAGGGCGGTTTATGCGCGCGAGCAGAATTTTGCATCATCGCTCGCGCTCTGCGGGAATCACTGTAACTCCGGATGTTTCCATGGCGTGATCATGGGAATGTTTAAAACCAAGAGCGATACGCTTGGCGGGGCGGTCGAAGAAGAAGATTCGGGAAACTATATTCGATATGTTACCGACCGTGCGCAGGAAATATGCGCGGATCCGGAGGTTGCCTCTCTCGTGCTTCCCACGGTGTGCTGGCACGGAGTGGGTCACGTGTTTGCAACGGCAAGCGATCTGAAAACAGCGGTTGAGTCGTGCTCGGTCTTTAAAAAGACGGGTATTGGTGCGTCAATATGTGCGGGCGGTGCATTCATGGAGTACGGTAAGCAGCCCGAGAATGCCGGCGCGCTGATGGAGGCAGGTCTGGCGTTTTGTGACGACTTTCCGGCGCTGTATGCCTCGCAGTGTTATCGCTATATCGCGAGTGTAATGGTGCGCAAATATGGAGGATTTAATGATGCGTTTCGGAAATGCGAAGCATACCCTGATGCAAAGCGTCGCGCATGCATCTTCGGAATTGCGTTTTATGCATTGGAGCCGCGAGACTTTATGGAACCGGACGGTCCGGATCGTGTCTGTGGCATGCTGACAGATACGGGGGACAAGGATGCGTGTGTTGAAGGTGGGCTCTGGGAGCTGGCAAATCGTACCGGGGCGACGCAGGGCGACCCGGTCTGTGGTGATTTGCATCCCGTGTTTCGTGAACAGTGTCATGCGCGTATTGAACGGCAGCAGGCAATCGAATAGCTCGCATCAAGAGAACATCTAACATCAAATGCTCGGTTCGAGCGTGACGTCCGTGAACAGGGAAAAAATGCGTAGCCATTGTCCATGTGTACGATTGGGCGCTCGGTGTATGATTTGAACATGAAAATATTTGTGCTTGCCCTCGCTCATGCGGCGCTGGTTGCGGCCGCGTTCTTGATGGTCTCGTTTACAGCAGGGGTCCTGTTTGGAGAGGGATCATTGATCGTGTCCTCCATCCTAGGCGTGCTCATTGCATATGCAGTCACGCCGGTTTCTCTACTCGTGTTTCGTGACCGAGTCGCTCCGCTCGAGATTGCTGAGTTTGCCTATACATCGGGAGGCGGCATGTTTGTCCTCTTGGCAATCGTTGGGTTCGGGGGATCGGTGGTAGCGTACATCATCTGCGCGGTCATCGCGTATGTTTTCTTCTTCATGACGGGACGAGGGTTACGGCGGCGCAGCGTTTGACCATTACATTGTTCACGCGTACCGTAGTCTTGGGTCTGCAGGAGGAAATCGCCCATGAGTACCTATGCTCGCGGTGCTGCGCCCGGTGAAGCCGGGTCGTGGCGCTACTGGTTTGCCTGGTACCCAGTCAAAGTGGCACCTATCAGGTGCTGGCTCGACTGGCATCGATCTGTTCGATGGCTCACGATTGTGCGGACGCGTCCGTATGACAGTATGATCATTGCGGATCGCGTCATCCATCGCTGGGAATATCGCGCCTGACGCGCGTTCAGGCATCTCAAGCAATGACGGCCGCCCTCGTGGCGGCTGTTTTTGTTCTATACTGCCGCCATGACGCACGAGCAGAAACTTGTTGCCGGTGGCGCGTTGCTGGGTGCGTTCGGTACCGCGACGGGTGTGTGGGTGCTCAGTCTATGTATACCGGGGGCCGTTATTATGGATACGACCGCAAACCGTCTCGCGTTTGCCCTGGATGTCTCGCTCCTTGCGCTTGTGCCACTCGTTATCAGTACCTCAACTGTAGCGCTTCGTCGGTCTTACGCGGGTATCCTCGATCCTGCACAGGATGGCGAAAATCGTACGCTAGCCGTTGATGTGCGAGTGGCGGGGAATACGACTGAGCACACATTCGTTTTTTTCATAGCGCTGCTTTCGCTTTCACTCGTGCTCCCATTCACACATCT
>CAZVMJ010000129.1:0-2651 GCA_964628005.1 uncultured Candidatus Saccharibacteria bacterium
TCAATAGGTCGAATCCTATTGGAGGTACCCAAAAAGCGCCCAGCATCTGGGCGCTTTTTTGATGGCTCCCTTCGTTGACAACTTCGGAACCGCCGATTGGGCGCTTGCAGTAAAAGAATTGGGCTTCTTGAAGCCTAGTTTGGCTACAGTCTTGCTGCGATAAGGGCAATTACGCAGTACCGTGCAAACTTTGAAATCGCAACTAATACAAGAAAGACACTGAACCGCTCCCTTAGGAATCCGGCAGCGAGCGTAAAAGGATCGCCAATTATCGGCACCCAACTCAATAGCAACGACCACTTACCGTATCGCTGATACCAGGCCTCTGCCTTCAGTAGTGATGAGCGGTTCACTGGGAACCAATGAAATCGCTCAAGAAACGCAATATTTCGCCCGATAAGCCAGTTCACTGCCGAGCCTGCAGTGTTTCCAATGGTTGCAACGAGGATCAATAGCGGGCCGTTATACGCCTCTGTAAGCAGTAACGAAAGCAGAACCGCTTCCGACTGAAATGGAAACACGGTAGCAGCGAGAAACGCTGCCCAAAAAAGTAATAAATACGTCATTGAAAGTGATTAATCGTTATGCGAGAGCGTCGGATCTGGCAACTCACTTCCAAACGATGGTATTCGCAATTGCATCCTGCACAGCAAAGACCTCCCCAGCGGTATCGGAATCTCCTGCGTACGCCGAAAGAGACAGATACTTGCCCTCCGGATTTTTAGGATTCGGTAACGCAATGGTAATGACGCGTAACTTATTTCCTCCTGCGAAGCTGATATCGTCTACTACTGCGTTTTGTCCTGCGATAGTGGTTTTACGTGAGGTACGATTTTGTTCCGGAAAGTCAGACGAAGGCTGCGAAGAAGGCGCATTTACTATAGCCATTTCGATTTTCGCCTTGTGTGGAGGCATGAAGTCTTTGCCTGCAACATCCGAATTTCGCGGATCGTAACTTAATAACTGGAATGTGCCGTATCCTAGGTGATTGTCGCCCACAAACCATTCCTGAGTAAAAGAGAAACTAATGTCGTATACGGGACTCGAATAATGCATGATGCCTTCCTCGTCTTGAGTGATCGTTCCAACGTAACTCTCTGCATCAGTCGGCATAACAAAAGGCTGTGTTACAGCAGGTTGCGACGCGTTGCTACGTACCTGCGCTGAAATCATCCATGCAACAAAAACAATGGCTATTACGAGAGCCACCAGAGATATTTTTGTCGTTTTTTTCATATGTGGTTATTCATCGTTCGAAGAAATACGAGTATAGCGGCCAGACGATCGCTAAAGATACCATTAGAGACTTTTTACCTCCTTGTGATCGGCGTGTTCCTTGAATGCCTGTCGCAGCGTCTGTGAACCAGCCGAAATACTCAGGCTCGCCAGAATCGCTGCCACAATGAAGTCTGGGTAACCGGTTGCGGTGCCAAAGACACCAACGGCTGCGGCGAGAACTGCCAAGTTTCCAACAGCATCGTTTCGCGTACAGATCCAGACAGATCGCATATTCGCATCACCGTTTCTGAACCTATAGAGCAGAACAGCAACGCCTACATTTGAAGCAAGTGCGAGAAAACCAATTACTCCCATGATGGGTGCCTCAGGCACGGTACCAATGTATGCATTCCATGCCGCGTTCCCGAGAATTACTATGCCGAATATGACCAGCGTGAATCCCTTCAGAAAAGCCGCACGAGTTTGCCATGCAAAGGCGGCCCCCACTACACCCAGACTAATTCCGTAGTTCACAGCATCGCCGAAGAAATCCAATGCGTCCGCCAAAAGCGACGATGAGTGCGCTGAAACGCCAGCCCCAATTTCCACAAAAAACATTACTGCGTTTACGATCAATGCAATCCACAAGATTCGTCGTAATTGTTTTGTTTGTGGCCCGGAGAGCGTGCTGTGTCCGTGCCCATCATCGTGATCATGATCCATGTGCATAGTTGATTGTGATTTACAGTTACTTATCGAGCGGCATTTCCAGTTTATGGCTATGCACTTTTGTAAGGATAAAGGTAAGAAATGGTGCTGGAAGCATACGCAAGAAGGCGTTGGTAAGGCCGTACGGGAGTCGAACCTTGCCAGCGATCAGATTTGTAGGACCAAGAGCTGCTTTCTGTGCTTTGTCAGCATACGGTCTCACATGGCTGTCGTACTGCTGAAACGCTTTCTTATAGTCGTCTGATTCGGAGAGCTTTTTTGCAAGGATATATGCATCGGCCATCGCAAGCGAAGCCCCTGTACCAGATGCGGGAGTCGGACAGTGAGCCGCATCGCCGATGAGGCAAACACGTCCTTTGTGCCATTCCGGCATGACGATCTGAGTGAATGATCCGTGGAATACCTGATCGTCATCTGTGAGTGTCTTGAGAATACGGAAGAATTTGGGATCGTAATTTTCATACGCGCTCATTATCGCTGCGCGACGGTCTTGTGGACTCAGCGAGCGGAAAGGCACTTCTTTGTGGAAAATGTAGCCGCCCAATCCCGATTCTCCGATCGCATGATACGCGAGTAAGAAATCCCTACCTCGCGTCAAAACAAGATCGTGTTCTCCCGCAACTTTTTGCCCGGTTCGGTTTGGAATAATAAAGGCGAAATACGAGACATCCAGATATTTTTCAAACCCTTCTCCAAAAACGAGC
>CAZVMJ010000130.1:0-2636 GCA_964628005.1 uncultured Candidatus Saccharibacteria bacterium
CGCCAGTACTTCTCGGCTGAAGAGGAATCTGTCTCAATCTCGCAGATCGCCCAGGACATTACTGCGGGCACCATCACAAAAATCGTGGTGCAGGGCGATCAGATCACCGCAACCTACGCGGATGAGAGCGTAAAGAAATCGCGCAAAGAGGTAGAAGCCTCGCTTGTGGAAACGCTTTCCGCATACAACATTCCGAGTGACGCACTCACTGCGGTCAATATTGATGTACAGGACGAAACCGGTTTCCGTTTCTGGTTCCTCACGCTCGCGCCGATCTTGGTGCCGGCACTCCTTCTCTTTGGTGTTATCTGGTATCTCTCACGTCAGTTGCGCGGCGGCGGCATGCAGGCATTCTCATTTGGCCGTTCGATGGCGCGCATGCTTCGGCCGGAAGATGCGCAGCGCGTTACGTCTGCGGATGTGGCTGGTGCGAAAGAGGCAAAGGTAGAACTCACAGAAATTGTCGACTTCCTCAAGAATCCGAAGAAGTTTATTCAAATCGGCGCGCGTATTCCAAAGGGCGTGCTCATGATGGGTGGTCCGGGAACAGGTAAGACACTGCTCGCGCGCGCGGTTGCGGGCGAAGCGAACGTGCCGTTCTTTTCTATCTCGGGTTCGGAATTCGTTGAAATGTTTGTGGGTGTTGGCGCATCCCGCGTGCGCGATCTTTTCCAGACGGCGAAGAAAGCGGCGCCGGCAATTATCTTCATCGATGAAATCGATGCGGTCGGCCGCGTGCGCGGCTCCGGAGTGGGCGGCGGTAACGATGAGCGAGAACAGACGCTGAATCAGATTCTCGTGGAAATGGATGGCTTCGAACCGAATGAATCTGTCATCGTTATGGCAGCGACCAACCGCCCCGATGTGCTCGATCCTGCACTGCTTCGACCGGGACGATTTGACCGCCGTGTCGTCATCGATCCGCCGGATCGCAAAGATCGTGAAGACATTCTCAACATTCACGCGCGACAGAAGCCGCTCGGTCCTGATGTGAAAATTTCCGTCATAGCGGAACGCACGCCGGGCTTCTCGGGCGCCGATCTTGCAAACCTTATGAACGAAGCGGCAATTCTTGCTGCGCGTGAAGATCGCAAAGAAATTACGCAGTACGATCTCATTCGTTCTATTGAGAAGGTGATGCTTGGTCCTGAGCGTCGCACGCACGTGCTCAATAAGAAGGAGAAAGAAATTACCGCCTATCATGAAGCGGGTCACGCACTGATCGCATCGGTGTTGCCGTATGCTGATCCCGTACACAAAATCTCGATCATTAGCCGCGGTCGTGCGGCAGGGTACACGCTCAAGCTGCCGCTTGAGGAGCGTAAGATGCAGTCGCGAAAAGAATTTATCGATGACATCGCCGTGTCGCTCGGCGGCTACGTCGCGGAAAAAGCCGTGTACGACGACATCACAACCGGCGCATCCAACGATCTTCAGGTACTCACGAATTTGGCGCGAAACATGGTGGCACGATGGGGTATGTCCGAGAAGATGGGCCCGATTGCCTTTGCGGCATCATCGCAGCGCGCACTCTTTGGTGAAGGAGTTGATGGAGAGGTTTCGCAGGAAGTGGCGGCCCATATTGATGATGAGGTGAAGAAGATCATCATGAACGCACTTAAAACCGCAGAAGAGATCATTACCAAGCACCGCAAGGTTCTTGATGCGATCGCCGTCAAACTCATTGAAGTAGAAACAATTGAACGCGAAGATTTCGAAGCCCTCCTCATCGTCAACGGTATCCAGCCGAAGAAAAAGGAAGATATCGAGCATCAGCCGCTCGCATAAGAAACAGAAAACGCCCCGGGGAAGCCCGGGGCGTTTACGCATACAGAGCGCGCAATGAGGTGTCAGGCGCGCGCGTCATGGCCTGCGAGGCCGATCGCATCTCGAATCGAGCTCAGAAAAATGGCCATGAACAGGGTCGTAACCACGACGGCGATGAGTAGAGTATCGCCGGTGAGGCGGGCGGGCCGTATTGGGGTGGCGGCATCGATGAGATCCGCGTAATCGTCCCGGGGCGGGCATCCGCGTCCGTCGGTTCGGTACATAATCTGTCCTCCTATTGCAACCCAAATCGCACTCTACGAAAAAAAATCGATCTGTGCTACTGTCGCGACGGTTGTACCTTGTCTGCAAACCAATGAAAGGTTGGTGCTATGATGCAGCTCATGAAGCAAGTGACGATCTCCGGCATGATCGCGACGCACTCGCGCGCGCCATTTCCGGGCACGATCATCATCAATCCGAAAACCGGGTTGATCGAAAAGGTGCGTACCGGCCGCGTGCTGAATGCCACCTACACGTACTCGGATGAATATCTGATTTTCCCGGGCTTCACCGACGTGCACATACACGCACGCGAGGACGATACGGGGAAGCAGAACTACAAAGAGGATTACGAAACAGCCGCCGCCGCTGCGCTGCAGGGTGGGGTGGTGTGCGCGTGCGCGATGCCGAACACACCGAACCCGGTGACCGGCAAGACGCAGATGGCGTGGCATCGCAATCGCCTGAAGCAGCTGAAGTCGGCTGTGACGATTCTGAACTACCTTGGCATCGACAAGCACACGAAGCCGATCGGGAAGCCCGGCGATTACTGCTACAAGCTCTACTTCGGCAAGTCGGTGGGTGAT
>CAZVMJ010000131.1:0-2596 GCA_964628005.1 uncultured Candidatus Saccharibacteria bacterium
GTTGCCGGAGATACCGATACGACTGAGGTTGGTGCTCACATCGGGCTCTGCGCGCTTATCAATCGCCTTGCCATTCGAATCCTCTCCCGTGAGATGCACGTTCTGCATAAGCACCGGCTGCTCGCCGATCTGACTCGTCGATGGCGTGAGCGCGACGGAAATCGCAATCTGTCGCGGCTTCGTACCGTCCTGTCCCGCACCCGGTTCAATGTCGCCCAGATCCCAGGTAAAGGTGCCGTCATACTGGTTGAACGTGAGCTTTTCACTCTTCGGCGCATGCGAACCAACCCAGCGCACGTACGGAGGCAGTGTTGCAGTGAGCTTTGCCCCTGACACACGGTTTGCGGTATTCGTTATCGTAAAGACAATCGCATACCCTGTTTCCTCCCCTGCCTTTGGCGGCTTCGGGCCCATGATGCCGAATGGGTTTTGCTGGTAGAGCGCCTGCGCCACCAGCGTCACGTCGGATGCAAGCTTCACCACGCCGCGCGCCGTCGATTGAAGACTCTGCGGCACACCGCTTTCTGAAAGTCGCTTTGCAGCTGCATTTACACTCACATCAATACGCGGATTGGTACCGTTCTGGTACGACGCGCCGTCCGGCATCTTGAACGAAAACGCTACCTGCCCTTGCTGTCCCGGCTTAATGCGCGCCAAATCGCCGCCGGTTGAGGTCTTATCCCACAACACCGTATCGTCGGACGAGCGATAAAATCCTTCGGCCGCACGCACGGTCTCACCATCAACCAAAATACCGGACAATCGCGCAACGATAACCGCATCGGTAATTTCTGAAGTGAGGTTGTTCTTGTAGTCGATCACTACCGTTACCGTTTCCCCTGGCGTCACGATATTCTCCGAACCCGTCTCGCTCGTGCGCACCGAAAGCCCCAGGAAGGCCTGAGCAATCTGCATCTCATAGGTATTGTCTGCGAGCCTTGCAGAGACCCCGGTTGAAGTGCTGGTGCGAGTGCCTGCAGCTAAGCGGAATATGCGCTTATCTCCCGGCTCACCCGCGAGCGTCCCCTGTACGAGAATCGATTTTGTCTGGCCCGGTGCAAAATCGCCGAGCGACCACGTACTCCCCACCTTGGGCGCAGGAGAGGCGCTCGTCATCTTGAACCCAAACGGATACGTAACATCGAGCACCACGTCTTTCAGCGGTGCGCTCGCATTTGACGCAACATTCACCGTGAACTGCACCGGTTGACCTGAGGTCGTTTGTGCATTTCCTTCCACGGAAATAGAGAGTGGCGATGATGTGAATGTAAGCGCGTAGTCGCGTGCGGCAACAAAGATCGCATTCGAGCCCTGGACGCGATATTCGAGTTCAACATTCACCGTTGACGTGCTCGTCACCGCGCCAGCAAAGACTGCTGAGATTGTTCCCTGACGCCTGCCGCCCGGCTCAATCGTGCCGAGCGATTGCCGAAGACTGCGCAGATCTGTTGCAAAATCGGCCACCGATCGCGTTCCGGCCGGAAATTTCACGAGTAGATCAGCGAGCTCGAGAGGCACCCTGTTTCTGTTCACGACAGTAATCTGAAGCTCGACAGGCTCTCCCCCCGCCACTTGTGGCGGGCCCGAGATCGCAATATCAATATTCCCCGGATTCGCAGGGTGACTGCCGCCCCCGAGCGTGAAGTAGTAGCCAAAAAAACCAAGTGCCCCAAAGAAGAACAGGAGTGAAATCATCAAGAACCATTTCAAAACAGCGCGCGTGGTGCCGATCATGCGCGGCGCAACCTGCATGCCGGAGAGCTGGGGCTCATCTTTATGCCAGTCGTCGCCAACAATTTCACGATCAGGATGAAGCTCTCGACGCGGACGATTATGCAACTGTTCGGAAAGACGCCGCGAATACATCACGCGACGCAGCTGTTCAATTTTCTCCTGATCATGAGGAGAGGGCTCCATGTCGCCCATTCTACCATCGCAGCTGTGCGCTACTGAGATGAATCGGGACGCTCGAAGAGCAAGTGATCCGGCAAACGGAAGAGGCCCTCATCATTTCGGCGCTGCTCCATGTAATGACCAATGAACCCGACAGATCGCGGAATAATGAAAAGCGCGTTAAAGAATTCGGCATCAATGAGCGCGGAAATTTCTTCCCGAGACATCCCCTCTTTCTCTACAAGCAGGTCGAGCAGAACTGCGGCCATAACACCATCCACGTTCAGAATGAGGTTTCCGTTCTTTGCGGTCGTAACCTCCTCGATAGCGCGCGCAAAATCGTAATGCGGATGTGCCGTAAGAAGCGCTGTGAACTCCGATAGCGAACGTACACGCGGATCAGGAATCCCGACACGGTACTTTCGATGACCAATGCCCGGTATCAGCATGCCCGCCGCATTCTTTAATTCGACAAATGCCGCGGCGGTGCCCTCAAAAGCAGCTCCCGTGAACCACGTACGCGCAGCTTCATTCACTGCTCCGCCAAACCGCGGCCCAATAGTGAGTAAGCCGGATGCGAGCGATGCAACCATATCCTTACCCGCGCGCGCAGTGATCATGGTATTAACCGCGCCAGATACATGCCCGCCGTGATCGATGAGGAGCTCAAAGATATGCTCAACAAACGCCGCGGTCACATCGC
>CAZVMJ010000132.1:0-2589 GCA_964628005.1 uncultured Candidatus Saccharibacteria bacterium
CTCTGCAGCTGCTCCGCATGCTTCTGAATGATTGCAATCTGATCGGCAGGAGCTTCAATGTGCGCAACCGCAACGGTCTGCGAAGGCTGTAAATTCGCGTCTTTGCGGGCACCCTGAAGCAGTCGTCGCACTTCACGGACCAACCCCTCTTCAAGCAATTCTTCGGTCACCGTAGTATCAAGCTGCACACCCGGCACCAATCCAAACACAACCGCTTTCACGTTCACCTCGTCGGCAATCAGTTCGAGATACGACGCAATACCAGCCGTATCTGGACCGAAGATATCTGTTGTACCGATCGTCAATGTGGCGAGCGGCTGTCGAACATTCAGCTTCTTATCTTCGCGCTCTTTCAGGGCCTGCGAAACAATCAAACGAGTTGCAAACATGCGCGCGAGTTCGTGCGCCACATTTGTGTCGTGCGGGAGCACCTCGGGCCAGAGTGCTAGGTGCACACTTTCCTCATCTTCTGTCTCGCGCACTGCTTGGAACAGATACTCGGCATAAAACGGCATTGACGGGGCCATCACGCGCGAGAGCGTGTGCAGAACGTATCGCAGCGTAGCGAGCGCATGCGTCTTATCCTCTCCAGCATCCTTAAATCGATCGCGCGATCGGCGCAAGTACCACACCGACAAATCGTCGATGAACTGCGGCAATGGCCGTGTTGCCGTATCAAGCTCGTAAGCTTCGTATCCATCGGTCGTTTCCCCTACCAGCGCGTTCACACGCGCAACAATCCAACGATCAAGTACGTCCGGACTCTTAAAATCGCGCACCGTGCCGTCGTTGTAGAGCTTCCAAAACTCGAGGACGTTATTCAGTCGGCCAATGTTCTTCTTCAGGACCTCATCAACACCTTTTTCGGAAAAGAAGAGATTCTCTGCCTGCATAACCGGCGACATAAGCAAGTACAGTCGAAGCGCATCAGCGCCATAGGTATGCACCACATCCATCGGATCAGGATAATTCTTGAGTTTCTTGGACATCTTCTTGCCGTCTTCGGCAAGTACGATGCCATTCACAATGACGTTTTGAAACGCATTCTTTCCAAAGAGCGCACCTCCATGGACATGCAGGTAGTAGAACCACGCACGTGTCTGATCGAGACCCTCAGCAATAAACTGGGCTGGAAACGTCTGTTCAAAACGCTGCTTATTTTCAAACGGATAGTGCTTTTCGCCATACGGCATGGAACCTGAGTCAAACCACGTGTCGAGCACGTCTGGTACACGTCGCATTGATGCTCCACAGCTGCATGGAACAATAATTTCATCGACGATATGCTTATGCAGATCGCTCACCGGTGCGCCACTTGCCTCTTCAAGCTCTTTAGCTGAGCCAAAAACGCGACGAGACTTGCAGGACTCACACACCCAAATAGGCATCACGCTCGCCCAGAATCGTTGTCGCGAAATTGACCAATCACGCGCACCTTCAAGCCATTTTCCAAAGCGCCCCTCTTTAATATGTGCGGGCGACCAGTGAATAGCCTCCGCGTTACGCAACAGATTGTCTTTGATCTGTGTGACATTCACGAACCACGAGGATGTCGCGTAGTTGAGCAGCGGCGTATCACATCGCCAGCAGTGCGGATATGAGTGCACGATATTCTCTTTTGAGAAAAAGAGATTGTGTTCCTGGAGATACTTCAGCACCGCGATATCGGTACCCAATCGCACCTTATCGTCATCATCTTTAGGCTTCACGTCGAGCCCCACAAAATCGCGCACTTCCGGCTTCATCGTGCCGTCGTAATTCACATGCTGTACGAACGGCAGATTGTTCTGTTTCAGCAATTCCCAGTCATCACCGCCGAACGCCGGTGCTTCGTGCGCGATGCCGGTACCACTTTCTGCGGTAACAAAATCTGCCGCATACACCTTCCAGCCATTCTCGCGATTCGGCAGTTTCGCATCAATTGCGTAGTAGTCGAACAATGGCTTATACGCCACACCAACAAACGAACTTCCCTTTGCGGTTGACACAACGGTGTACGGCACACCGCTCATTACATGCGCGAGTCGATCCGTTGCAACGATAAACACCCCGGAGTCTGTGCGAACTGTGCTGTATTCAATATCCGCACCAACGGCGAGTGCAACATTTCCGGGAAGCGTCCAAGGAGTGGTCGTCCATGCGAGGAAGTACGTACCCGGCTCATCCGCACGCTCAAACTTCACCGTTACAGATATATCTTTTACATCTTTATACCCCTCGCTCACCTCCTGCTGCGAGAGCGTCGTTTCGCATCGCGTACATACGTGCATAACGCGATAGTCTTCATACACGAGACCCTTATCGTAAATGGATTTGAAAACCCACCACACACTCTCCATGAACTCTTTGTCCATGGTGCGGTACGGATTCTTCATATCCGCCCAGCGGCCGATGCGAGGAATGATCTGCTCCCATTCGTGCGCGTATGTCAGCACCATTTCCCGACAGCGCTCGTTAAACTTTGCGACGCCGTACTCTTTAATATCTTTTTTGTGCTTAAAGCCGAGTTCTTTCTCAACAATATTCTCAATGGGAAGACCGTGGCAGTCCCAGCCCCATACACGCGGCACACGATATCCACGCATCGTC
>CAZVMJ010000133.1:0-2564 GCA_964628005.1 uncultured Candidatus Saccharibacteria bacterium
GATACGTAATCCCAGAGACGGATCCTCGAGTGCCGTTTGACCTCCTGCAGGAGGCAATTGCCGAAGCGGATCTCACTGGCTCTGTCGAAATGGCGATCGATGCTGCTGCATCTTCTTTTTATGCCGACGGAACGTACATGGTTGGCGGCACGGCATATTCGCCGGCGGAACTTGCAGAGCTCTATCGTTCGCTTGCTGAGACATATCCCATTCTTTCAATCGAGGACCCGTTTCAAGAGAACGCGAGCAATGACTTTTCGCGCTTGCAACAGACGATTGCTCCCCGGATTGTTGGAGACGATCTGACAGTTACGAATGCGAGTGCAATTCGTGAAGCTGCATCGTCGGGAGCGATTCGAGCAGTCATCATTAAGCCGAACCAGGCCGGAACACTGAGCGAAACACTCGATGCAATGGAGGCGGCACGTTCGCGGGGCATTGATTGCATTGTGAGTCATAGAAGCGGTGAAACGACCGATGACTTCGTGGCGGATCTCGCGTATGCGTTCGGTGCATTTGGTTTGAAATCGGGGTCGCCCCGAAAGCCCGAGCGTATGGCAAAATATGAACGATTAGCGCATATATCAATATGAGTACGAAAGCACAGGTTGTTGTGAGTGTCGGTCCGCCGACGTCTGACGTGGGTATCCTTGCAGACATGATTCGCGGGGGTATGGATGTGGCTCGGATTAATTTCTCGCACGGCACACATGAATCGAATGGCGCGGCAATCGCTGCAGTACGTGCCGCTGCGGCACAGTGCGGTCGCACGATTCCGATTATCCAGGACCTCTCCGGGCCGCGTGACGTGACTGAGAGCGGACACGGATTCGATCACAATGCGACGTCCATATCTGAGAAAGATCGAAGTGACTTGTTGTTTGGTATCGCGCAGCAGGTGTCATACATCGCACAATCGTTTGTTGGATCTGCGGACGACGTACGCGCACTGAAGGCGCTCATTGCATCGAGCGGGGCATCAATACCGGTTATTGCGAAAATTGAGCGGGCCGAGGCGGTGCAGAACATTGACGCCATTATTGAGGCTGCCGATGCTGTCATGATTGCGCGCGGCGATCTGGGGCAGTCTGTCCCGTATGAAGAAATCCCGTTTATTGAGCAGGCGATTATTTCAAAGTGCAATATGGCAGGAAAGCCGGTAATCGTTGCAACTGAAATGCTCTATTCAATGACCGAGCGCGAGCGGCCGACACGCGCCGAAGTGACGGACGTGGCGTTCGCAATTCTTGCGGGTGCCGATGCCATCATGCTCTCAGACGAGACGGCGCACGGGTCTCATCCGCGCGAAGCGGTAGCTGCAATGGAACGTATAGCGCAGCGCGCGGAAGCGGCGCTTATGGGCAGAGTTCAGCATCCGCTTGCATAGTCGCGTGCTAGCATTGAGTGATTATTCTTGCATACACACTCATGCGCACTGCCCGAATTGCTGCGTTATCAGCCCTCGTACTCCTTGCTACCTCTTTTGCCGGCACGGCATCGGCGCAGAGTGCCGATGATTACGGCGTTGCCGCATCCGGAGCTTGTCCGCGCATCACCATTACGCTGCAGCGCGGCGCGCGCGACGGTTCAACTGGTGGGCAGGTGAGCGAGTTGCAGCGCTTCCTTGCGGATTACTTTGATATTGATCCTGAAGAAGCGGTGACCGGCTTTTTCGGGCGCATCACACAGGGCTACGTGACGAAGTTTCAGAAGGAGCAGGGGCTTCCTGCGTTCGGTATCGCGGGCTCGATGACACGCACTGCCATTCAGCGCGTGTGCGGCAGCTCGCCTTCAAACGCACCGATGCAGGTACAAACGCAGGTGCAAACACCGGCAACGGTCTCGATCGTATCGGGCTCAGCACGCCCATCGGTATCGATTCGAAAGTCGGGGACGACGGTTGTGACTTCCTACAGAAACATGCCGGCAAATACCATTCTGTTTTTCGTAAACGCCGTCACGGGTGAGCGATACGCATCGCAGGGCTCAGTCATTTATACGGCGGGATCAGGTGCGGTTTCAATTCCGATTCCTGCAGGGCTTTCGTCCGGTTCGTACTACATACGCGCGGTAGACGGCACGAATGGAAATATTACTCTCGCAGAGAGCGAGGGTCTCGTGCTTGGATCGGCGATGGATCAAACCCGTAGTGTTGAGATTACGTCGTTTACCGCAACACCATCGTCGCTGAGCGGGCGTGGCGTTGTACTCCTTTCATGGAGCTCCAATCTTACGTCTACTGATATTTCGCTCTACGGAGGCGGCTGCTCGGTGGAGGCGCTCTCTGCAGATAACCAGGCCATACACGTAACGTCAGGCATAGCACCGGGCTCTTCCGGTGAAGCGGCGTTTGTGGCAGCGATAACGGCGACATACACGCTTCGATGCGTGTCCGGCGCAAAAGATGGTTCGCCAAGCGCAACGCGATCCATCACGGTGCCGGTAACAGGATCCATGACAAATCCCGTAACGATTTCCGATTTCAGTGCGTCGTCGTACTACATTGCATCGGGGCAGCCGGTTACGTTTACGTGGAGTTCAAATCTGTCGCCGAACGATATCTC
>CAZVMJ010000134.1:0-2549 GCA_964628005.1 uncultured Candidatus Saccharibacteria bacterium
TGGTTGCGTAAGGCAAACCTCCGACATACAGCTTCTTTGCCATGTTCGATATCTTTTTCCTTCGTTTAAAAATGTAAACCAACCGTTTCCTCTTGCGATGCAAATAGAAACCTTACATTGCCAAAACTATACCCCGTCCCAGAAACCGCGCAAGTGCACTATTTTCCGGGGTTTTCCCTACCCGGAATCCGAGCCGCGATCTTGGAGAGCTTCTCGATTCCTCGATGGATACGGACAGATACCACGTTCTCAGACACCCCAAGTGCCTCGGCAATTTCCCGCGGCGACATTTCATCCAGATACCGCATTGTGATAACGCTACGATACATCTCATCGAGCTCACCGAGGAGTTTTAAAGCTTCACGCGCCGCCGGTACATCGGCAAAATCGCGAATCGTGTCATCTGCCGGCTCAAATCCGTCGTCCTCCATCATCGTATCAAGCGAGGAAGCCTTCTTCTTTCGCGCCCAATCAATGATGAGGTTGTTAGAAACGCGATAGAGAAATGCGCGGAGATATTCAATTTTCTTTCCCTCCGACATGTATACCCACGTCTTGGAGTAAGCCTCCTGTACGATATCCTTCGCAATCTCGCGATCGCGCACGCGCAGCAAACAGTGTCGAAACAAAGCGTCGGCATGTTCCTCATACGCCTCGAGAAATACTTTCTCGGGATTGTATGAAGCGTCCTCTGTGCGTTCGTCCGTCATGATTGCGGCGGCGTAAAAACATGGTGCGCCGAAGATCGGCGCACGCCCGCCTAAAAACTATATCATTTCGGGATACCCCTTTCGAGAAATACAACAGGCCCTTGAGGGACTCAAGGGCCTGTCGGGTGATGCATCAGCATCCATGTGCTACAGCGCCGCAACGATCTTTTCCGCCTCGGTTCTGAACCGGGAGTTCGGAAGCATTTGCATCCGCTCCCAGAAGTCCCGATTCGTTCGGTGGCGAATCATGAGACAGAACGCGAATGCGGCAACCTTCTGGAAAAAGTAGACCCACTCGGGTTCGGATTGCGGCTGCACCGCCATACCAAACCGATTCCAGTACATCTCCGCATGCATCGGTACGCTCTCGTACTGCGGCCATCCGCCCCAGTCGTAAATCGTCATGTCCCGCGGCACCAAGGTGCGACCGGAATCGATCTTCGTGTTGGCGAAGCGTGCGACAAACTCGCACGCAAAGTGGTATCCGCGCTTACGATCAGTTATGCAGTCGCGGCAAAACGCGAGATACACCGGTTCCTGCGCTACGCGCTGTTTATCGGACTCAGGCGTCGATGTAAGACGCGCGATGACATGCCGAAGCATATCCACCGCATCATCATCCCGACGCCTCAGTTCCCGCATTACCCGATCAATGTCTTGCGAGATCGATGCGTCACCCTCACTGAGCTTGGCGCGGAGTTCACCGCCCAGGCGCATAAGGATGGAATCATCGAGCTGCCCGATCTCTTGAACGGCGCATATTCTCTGCATAGGCAAATGCCTCCTATCAGCGGCTCGTCTTGACCTGAGGCAGTATAGTCGCGTATTTCGCGCACGCAATGTGCACACTGAAACGCAAAAGGCCGCCGATGTACTCGGCGGCCTCTTCGAATCCGACAGACGGATTCACGTGCTACTTCTTTGCGGCAAGGAACTCCCGCCCCTTCCCCACATCCGTGTTGATGGGCACCCCGGCCGCACACAACGGACAGCTTTCGGCTTGGTGCATACTCATGGAAACCGTGACCAGTGCGGTAAGCCGAGGCACCATGCCGAGATCTTCGGACGTGACACCACCACGATTGCACAGTGCCGCAACGGCCACTACCGTGCCATAGCATGCCCGAGCCGCCTCCACCGCAGCCTTTGCAGAGCCGCCGGTCGTGAGCACATCTTCAACGACGAGCACATTCTTGCCGGCCACGATCTTGTCGTACCCGCGATTCAGTGCAAACCGTGATGTGCCCGGCACCTTTTCGGCGTACACGCCGAAAATCTCACGCTTCGATCGAACCGAGAGATGATGCGCCGTCCACGTGGAGAGAATGACGCCACCAACGGCGGGCGCCACAACCACATCCACATTGTCGTAGAGATGCCGCTGCGCAATCTCCTCGCACAAGCGCGAGATGATGTGCGTGTACGGATACACAGCATCTTTGTTGATGTACGCAGAGCCATGCATGCCGGAGGTGTACACCACATGACTGCCGGTGATCACCGCACCCACTCCCCGCAATACGCGGAGAATCTGTTCCTGTTCCATCGTGTCCTCACCACCGATGTTGATTGATGACAGTGCGCATCCGTTCCGTTTCAGCACGAGCCGCCTCACGGAAATCGGATTCACCTGAGGCAAAGATGATGCCGCGGGAGGAATTGATGATCATCCCCCGACCGCGACGATCCTTGCCGGCCTGCACGGTGGCAACAAGATCGCCACCCTGCGCGCCAACACCCGGAATAAGCAGCGGCATCTCTGCCACCACATCCCGCACCTGCTTCAGCTCGCTTGGGAACGTTGCGCCCATGACAAGCCCGCAATTGCCCTGCTTGTCC
>CAZVMJ010000135.1:0-2541 GCA_964628005.1 uncultured Candidatus Saccharibacteria bacterium
TCAAAGAGGCTATATCAGCAAAAGGTCTCCCGTGGAATGCCGACACGGCAGCAAAACTCCTACCAATTCTTCGTGAGCGTGTATCGGTATGGGAAGACCTCCGCGAGCAGGTTGCCGAAGGGGAGTATGATTTCTTTTTTGCAGATCCATCCCCCGATGCCTCACTGATTCCTCAGAAGGGTGACGATGCATCGACTGCAGCCCGACACCTTACATGGATACTCGCTGCGTTCTCGGAAACATCTGTTGAAAGTTTTGGTGATCCGGAGCGTCTCAAGGGTGTGTTGTGGGATTATGCTACAGAACAGGGTCGCGGTTCAGTACTGTGGCCGCTTCGTTTTTCCCTCTCCGGTCGCGCAAAGTCGCCGGATCCATTTACCATTGCGTCGCTCATCGGAAAAGAAGATGCACTGCGGCGCATAGAGAGCGCACGTGCGCAGCTTTCATGAGGACGTTCCTGGGTCTTCTGATACTGACTTGTGTCGGCTTGCCTTTTACGGCAGCTGCTCAAACGGCATCGGAAATTCAGGCACAGATCAATGAGCAGAATGCGCAGATCGCGGCACTCAATAAAGAGATTGCGCAGTACCAAACACAGCTCAATAACACCACGAAGCAGAAGAACACACTGCAGAACAAGATTAATCAGCTCGATTTGCAACGAAAGCAGCTTCAGGCTTCGGTAAACGTGACGCAGAAGCAGATCAACACAACTCAGTTACAGATTCAGCAACTCGAAGCTGGTATCGAAACCAAGGAGGGATCAATTGCCGTCAATCAGTCGGGTCTAGCAGAGTCGATACGACGCCTCTCGCAGGCTGAGGATCGATCATTGGCGCTTGCAGTTCTCTCCAACGACACCATGACAGACGCGTGGCAGGATCTCGATGCACACGAGGTACTTCAGGAAGCTGTTCAATCTGAGATTGAAGTGCTGTCGACGGAAAAAGAGCAGCTGACCGTCACGAAGACCAGCGCAGAAGATAAAAAGAAGGAGCTCGATCAGCAGAAGCGAAAACTCGTAACCCAGCAAGGTGCACTTGATGCAACGCGAAAGGCGCAGGCGGATCTGCTTTCTGAAACAAAATCACAGGAATCCAATTACCAGCAAATTCTCGCAAAAAAGAAGGCGCAGCAGCAGAGCTTTGAGGCGTCGCTCCTTGATCTTCAAAGCAAACTCCAATACACGATTAATCCGGATCAAATTACACCTGCCGGAAAGGGGGTGCTTCGGTGGCCACTCGATAGCGTGCGGGTAACGCAGACATTTGGAAATACTGCCTTCGCGCGTTCCGGCGCATACAACGGCAAGGGTCACAACGGCATCGACCTTGCGGCACCAATCGGTACACCACTCAAGGCCGCGCTTTCCGGAACGGTTATTGGAACCGGTAATACTGACGCAGTACGCGGATGCTACTCATTCGGGAAATGGGTGATGATTAAGCACGGCAATGGCTTGGCAACAATGTACGCCCACCTCTCTCAGATTGGCGTAACAACGGGGCAGTCGGTCGCCACCGGTCAGCTGATTGGCTACACCGGCGAAACCGGATATGCCACCGGCCCGCACCTGCACTTTGGCGTATACGTATCAAGCGCAACACAGATTGTGACGCTTGGCAGTGCGACGAAATCATCTTCAGCCTGCTCAAACGCCGTTATGCCGGTGGTTCCGCTTTCTGGTTATCTGAACCCGATGAGCTACCTCCCATAAAAAGAGCTCCCGGGCATGCGTGGTCAGCCCGGGAGCGTGTCCAAAGACATGAGGACAGTAGGGGAAGTATAGCAAAATGACTCTAGCAGCTTCCCTTCGGCCACTCCTCACGATCCCACACAGCGGTTTCAATCGGATCCGCTTTTTTCAGCGTTCGCGCCATTCCTTTCGGAACAATATCGATATGTGGTGCCGCATCGAGTTCGTTCACGATATCTATCAGTTCGTGCGGCGATGTAAGCCATTCCTGAAGTTCATATCGCGACAAATCAAACGGTCTTGAAAAGGCCCGAAGCGTCTTTGTTCCATCGTTCAAAAAGTATTCATGGAAATAGGAGAGCGCGAGTTCTCGCGGCGTTGCGTACACCGCATCGCGATATCGAACCGTGCCGTGATTCGTTTTTGAAATAGCGCCCCAAAATGCTCCTCGCTTAAAAAGCGCAACCACATGATCAGTGTCATCCTTCGTTGTTTGAAAATCCATGAGGAGCGGCTTGTGTCCGTGGTACATAAGCGCGGCTGCGGCAATGAGCGCACCCTCGAAGCAGTGTGCCGTTTGAGCGGCAAGCGCACGACGCGGCGACATGTAAGTTTCACCAGATTCCTCGTGGTTAAAGGGAATCGCATTTAAAAAATTTTGGATCGCTGCAGGGGAGCGTAGGCGCGAAAATACCGCTTTTTCTTCCGGCAACAACTCCCCTGACATAGCAGCTTTTTTTGCCATACCCATTGAGTGTACCTGATTTGAATCACCCTTCCATGACTGTATAAAAACAAAACCCGCTTGGGACGCGGGTTTTGCCACACCTCAAGCAATCTCTTCT
>CAZVMJ010000136.1:0-2529 GCA_964628005.1 uncultured Candidatus Saccharibacteria bacterium
GGAGTTACTCACACACGGTTGCCAACCTGTTCATATTTTCATGTAATATTACATTGTTACCGATACCATCGGTCGCGGCTCAATGAACGCTTTCTCTCTAAGCGACTCGGCTGCCCATAAATCAATCGCTGCTTTTCTGGTGCTCGCTACGATTGCTATTCCGGTTTCGCCGGTGATCGTTTTGGCGCAAGAGGTGCAAAATCCAACAGAACCGGAAACGTCACAATCCACGGAGGTGCCGGTCGCCGATGTTGTAGAAAATACAACTGAAAACGCTGATGTAACGCAGGGGTCCGGTGATCCTGCAGCTGATCCTGAACAGGGCGAGGGCGTTGACGCCGGCGCCGTACTGGAAGAAGACGCAAGCGCACCACCGGCGAGTCAGTCATTACTTGCAGATCCTGTTCCCGAGATAACGAATCAATCCACGCTTACGGCACAGACAGTGCCAAAGTCAGATATGCAATCGGGTGCGCTTACACAGCGCATTCAGCTCAGTATCCCACCGGGCAGAAAGGGATTGCAGCCCGATATTGCGCTGGAATACAACAGCCAAAATACGCAGGATGGTATTGCGGGCTATGGGTGGAGTGTTTCCATTCCGTATATTCAACGATTGAACAAAACGGGATTGGAGAAGATGTACGATGCCGATGGGTACTTTTCATCGTCGATGGACGGCGAGCTTGCAACAACCTCGACCTCTACGTTTCGCGCGAAATTCAATGACGGCTCGTATCGAACATATACATACGATGGAAGCGGGTGGACGATGTACGACAAGAATGGCACTCGATATCTCTTCGGAACATCATCGCAGGCGCGCCAGGCCTCTACGTCTCCGTCTAGGGCATACAAATGGATGCTCGAAGAGATCCGCGACACCAACGACAACTACGTAAAGTTTGTATATTCGACCGATTCCGGCGAGTTGTATCCATACCAGATTATCTATACCGGTTCCGGCGTGTCTGACGGGCTGTTAAAAATCGAGTTTGCCACGAGTACGCGCCCTGATGTAATCACGAGCTTCCGGCAAGGCTTTCAGGTGGTAACGAAGTATCGCATCAGCACCATTACCGCATCGGTTTCCGGTAGTTGGGTTAAGAAATACGAACTTTCGTATTCATCGGGTAGCAATACAAAGCGATCAATGCTTGCCGGGGTGCGGGAAGTGGGGCGTGATGAATCGGGAATTGAGGCTTCGGTGGGATCAACCACCTTCGGTTATGTAAGCACCACAACAAAGTTTGCGGATTTCAATAGTTTTCAAGAAATCTCAACACCACTCCGCTTTATCAGTGATGTTCAGGGTAATGCCGTTAACGACGCGACACTATTTTCATACGATACATGTATACCGGGGAATAATGGTTCGATCGTTGCTGATAATTCCTCATATGGACCGATTGTACCCATACCGCTCTACTGGGCTACAAACTCCTGTAGCGGAAGTTATGTAACTTCCTACGAGCAGGGGGCGCGCTTTATTGATGTGAATGCGGATGGAAAAGCCGATGCGATCCGATCCCAGTGGGACTATACGGCAGCGACAAGTACAGTTTCATACAACCTGAATAGCTACTCCACTTCGACAGGGTACGCGTGGGTTGCAACAACGACCGCAGGTACAACAATTCCACCTTTCTTTTATACCGGCAGTGGAAGCACCAATGGCGCCACCGGATTTTTTGGGGAGCTCAATGGTGACGGGTTGCCCGATTATCTCTTTGCGTTCATCGGCTATACCGACAAGGCGTATTTTGGCGATGGAGTGGGGTGGACACCCGGCACGACGACATTGTTTACACCGCGTGGGCACTTGCCGCAGGGAGGCAGCAACCCGATACACAATTCTCAGCTCATCGATATAAACGGCGACGGGCTCGACGATTGGCTCGCCTCGGACGCGACGAGTACCTATTTCCACCTCAATACCGGAAGTGGCTGGAATGCGGCGCGCGACGCGAGATGGGATATTCCCACATCCACATATCAAATGGTGAGTGGAGCGATGAATGATCGCGGTATTCGGTTTGCCGATATTAATGGTGACGGCCTCCCGGACTTTATTCGTAGCTACTCCATTACCTCTGCGGGATTTGGTTTTGAGGTGGCAACGACAAGTACGGTGTATCTGAATACAGGAGCTGGCTGGGCTACGAGCACATCGTATGTCGCGCCAAGCTATATCATGTATGAAAGTGGCGGCACGATTCGATGGAATGAAATAGGTGCGTGGAAGGGTAATGGGCAGCAGTATCAGGATGTGCTGGAGACCATAACGTATCCGCAGGGTGGAACAACCACTGTGATGTATAAACCAACCGCTCTGCATGGAACGCACCCGGAACTGCCAACATCACTACTTACCGTCACGAAGATTCGCACTTCCGACGGCATAGGGCTGCCGTTTGAAACAAATTACACCTATGAGGGAGGGAAAATGTATCTCGCATCAGGAGTGCGCGAAAAGAAATTTGGCGGATTTTCGATGGTGTCTGCGCAAGACACATCATCGCTCAGACG
>CAZVMJ010000137.1:0-2524 GCA_964628005.1 uncultured Candidatus Saccharibacteria bacterium
ATGCACCACCGCCACCACCGCGCGCCCACGAGCCATTGGATGCACCGCCTCCGCCACCAATAACTTCAATCGTATTGTTAAAACTCGTCCAGTTTGACGGCGGCGACCAGGTGCTGGTTGCTGTTGATGTTAAATAAATGGTTGTGGTAAGCGCGCCTGCTCGGTATGGCAGCGCCAGAAACACGGCACAAAGACACAGCGCCGAACTCACCGCGCCTACAATCGCCCACACTTCATACCGACCCCCAACACGCCACATTTCCTCTATTCTACACGAAACGAAATCTCGTCGACGAAGCCACTGTTTCCTTGCGAGTCTACGACTTGCTTGCACTGGTCATATCCCAATGAATCGCAGTTGGCATACGGCGTCGCTTCTATTACGTAGAGCGTTCGTGCCGCGGGTAAATCCATCGCAGTTAGCTGAGACGGGTCTACTACCGCCGGGTACCCGCACGGAAAAGTCATGTACAGATTTGCTGGCGAGTCCGACACATAGACGTACACGCTATTATTAGTTGCGCTGCACACGACACGAATATTATCGGTTGGCCCATACACCGTTTTATCGGTTTGCAGGGTTTGATTGAAGACGTTGGCCGATCCGCCAAGACTCAAAGCAGTATCGTTTTTATCGCACTTCTTCTTTAAGAAACCCGTTCCCGCGGCATACACGAATCCAATTTTGCTTGCGCAGAGCGTTACCGACTGCCCTGCCGCGTATACATATCCCGCAAACCCGCCAAGCATCAACATAGAGACACTGAGAGCAACAACGCTTTTCTGTATAGAGATCTGCATATTTTTCTTTACCAATTAATTACGGCTGCTCACCCGTGCCCCCACCAGATGCACCACCATCTGCAGGCGGCTCGTTTCCACCCGCATTTGGATCCTGGACGATGATCGTTCGAGTAACCTCTGTCACATTGTTATCGGAATCGGTAACGCGGTACAAAACAGTCTGCTCACCCGCAACCGACGTGTCGATAACAAGCGCTGACGGATCAATAGCCGCCGCCCCATTCACGCTCACGACGTATCCAAGATTCTGATCTACGTCATCGGTGATCGAAACACCAAGATCGGAATACACATCGCCGACCAAAATAGTAGCCGGATTATTGCCGTTTATCGTGACGACTGGCGCAGAGCTTGATGCCGCGCCGCCGCCTGTGGATGCACCTCCGCCGCCTGTGGCCGCTCCGGCGCCCGCTGCCTGGATCATCTGCAAGAACTGTTCCTTGGTGACACACACATCCTCCACGCAGAGCTCTTTCGTTTCGACGCGGTTTGAGAAGATGCGATCTGCAAACACATCTTTCACAACAGCAACGACGGCGTGCACCTGGCCTACAACGATCGATTCCAATCCTTCCACCGTGGTACCAATCAGCTCTGCGTACGAATCCATTGCGTCTCCGATGGTCTCGAATGTGCTGCCGACAAACGCTGCTGTGTTCATGCTGTGACCAACATTCAATTCGACATAAATCTGTGCCTGGCATGCCGTACCGGTGATATCGATGTAGCCGCAGGAACCAACATTTTGCTCAGGATCGTACGCTTCAAGCGCGCGACCGATCACAACGCCCGGACGCGTAGCTTTCATACCAATACCTTCATACTGCGATGACGTAATCGCGTCACCGATGCGGATTGGACCATTTGCAGTACTGACTGACACTAGTGTGCGGCCAGCAACAGCAATTCGTACCGTTTCCCCCGTATCGACACCAAGGCCAACGCGCGAGGAGTTTGCAACAACTCCCACGAGACCCGGATTATAGGTGCTTGTCGCAAATCCAACTTCAGCCGTACTACTTCCCGTGAGCGCCACCAATGTTCCGGAGCGACCCCGCATGTTTTCTGCATCCGGACTGATATAGGTAATCGAGATGTCACTACCATCGATCAGGTTGGTTGAAATCTTCTGTGCAGGACCTTCGGCCGAACCACCATCCGTGCGAGGCACGAGCCCCGGCGGATCGTCCATCCAGAATCGCATAAGGGACACCAGGAGCTTTTGCTTGTTGAAGACTGCATTTCCTTGACCTGCACCGTGGCCGGCGGTGATCATCGGGCCAAGATTTTGATTCGGCATTGAAATACTGGATGTTGCGACCACGCGACCGTTGATGAGGAATCGTGCGTGTGTTGGCGTGAGCTCAACGCGAAGCTTCTGCAGCGTTGATGTTGCATTTGGTGCTGCCGCGCCGCCAACCGCCGTGGACGTTGCGATACCGGTATCCACCACCTGGCGCGTTGTGCCGTTCTTAATAACGGCCTGCCAGTTGGCGAGCGATGAAGATGCCTGGAACCATGCACCGAGGTTTGCCTCGGTACCCATGAGGTTTGTCGCGGTCTGGTTGTTAAAGCCGATCATGAGGAATGTAGACGTTGCATTAACTGGCACATGCTGCACCCACGCTTCAATAACCGGACTCGAGGTTGCGGCTACAAACGGCACATTGCGCCCAATGCGGCTTCCTTCGTTTGCAATGTCCGTGGTGCTGCGACCGAT
>CAZVMJ010000138.1:0-2519 GCA_964628005.1 uncultured Candidatus Saccharibacteria bacterium
CGGTCGGCGCCACAACGCTGACCATGTCCGGCGTTTGATCGTCGTCAGCCGGGCGAGCCACCATACACACTATTGAGTTACTTCCCGCATACGGCAGATGGGGCGCCCGATTTCCTCACCATTATCGATGAGTCGCATGTCACGATCCCGCAGATCGGCGGTATGTACGCGGGCGATCGCGCACGAAAAGACATGCTTATAGAACATGGCTTTCGTTTGCCGAGCGCCGTCGATAATCGACCGCTGAACTTCAAAGAATTCGAGGCGCGTGTCGGGCAGACGATCTATACGTCCGCAACGCCCGGTACCTACGAACTGCAGCACAGTGGCGCGCCGATAGAAATGGTTATTCGCCCGACCGGTTTGATTGACCCGGAAATTATTGTGCGCCCCGTCGTCAGCGGTGGTGCAGATACTGTTGTGGAAGGGGAAACGTATCCGGGTCAGGTGCGCGACTTTATTCGCGAGGCTGAAGCAACGACGAAGCGCGGCGCGCGCTCAATGGTGACGGTGCTTACCAAAAAGATGGCCGAGGATCTCACAGCGTTTCTCGTGGAGAAGCAGCTTCGTGCGCGCTACGTGCATAGTGACGTAAAGACGATCGAACGTATTGAAATTCTCACTGACTTCCGTAAAGGTCACTTTGATGTGCTCGTGGGTGTAAACCTGCTGCGTGAAGGTCTGGACCTTCCCGAGGTAGAGCTCGTGGGAATATTGGATGCGGACAAAGAAGGGTTCCTGCGCTCGGAAACATCGCTCATTCAAACAATCGGCCGCGCTGCGCGAAACGTGAACGGCCGCGTGCTGCTCTATGCCGATGGCAGCACCGGCTCGATGGAGCGTGCAATAGGCGAGACAAACCGCCGCCGCAGCATTCAGATGGCTTACAATACGGAACACGGCATTACACCGGAAACCGTTAAGAAGAAGATTAACGACATTATCGGTGATATTCAGAAGGCTCGTGATCGGGCAGTCGATCAGCTTGTTGAAGAAGATCTGATTGCGCACGGCGGCGACGTACAGAAGGTAATTGCCGAAAAGCGCCGACAGATGCACGAGGCTGCGGACAATCTCGATTTTGAAACCGCTGCACTCCTGCGTGATGAAGTACAACGACTTGAGGCGGAAGTACGGGCGGAGAAGTCGGATGCAAAAAAGCGTTCTGCCGCTGATGATAAGAAGCCTACCAGTAAGAAAAAGAAATAATCATGCCGCCATTCATATCTGAACATGTCGCGCTTTCACCGATGACCACCTTCGGTATCGGGGGCAATGCCCGCTACTTTGCCGAAGTGCACAATGATGCCGATTTACTCGACGCGCTTCGCTGGGCCGATCTCGTAAAAGTATCCGTTGTAATTCTTGCGGGAGGCAGCAATGTTTTGATTCCTGACGCAGGCATCGATTCGCTGGTCATTCGCATTGCGGGCACGGGGCATTCTTTTTCAGGCATGACACTGACAGCGCATGCCGGATGCAATCTCAATACGCTTATTACAGAGGCATCGAGACAGAGTCTTGGTGGGTGGGAAAAGCTCGCAGGAATTCCGGGAACGATTGGTGGCGCGGTGCGCGGAAACGCAGGCGCGTTTGGTCCGGAAATCAAAGACTTCGTAACATCGGTACGAGCGATCAGTCGCGAGACGCGTACCGAACGCATCTTCGGTACTGCAGAGTGTGCGTTTTCATATCGCAATTCATTCTTTAAGCAACACTCGGAGTGGATTATTACGCAGGTTGTGCTCACGCTGCAGGATGCTGATCCTGATTTAAGTGCCTCACTTGCACGGGATACGATTCTTGAACGCGAAAAACGACATTTGCAAAATGTACGCGCCGCAGGCTCCTATTTTATGAATCCGGTTGCACCTGCGGATATTGTGGCACTGTTTGAGAACGAAAAGCAGGTGAAATCGCGCGAAAATCGTGTGCCTGCGGGCTGGCTCATTGAGAAAGCGGGCATGAAAGGGGCCTCTGTGGGCGGTGCGATTGCAAGCCTGCAGCATCCGAACTACATCGTGAATCAGGGCACTGCCACCGCTGCGGATGTTTTGAACTTAGCGGAATCAATTAAGCAGGCGGTCCGCACCACGTTCACGATTGAACTCAAGGAAGAGGCCGCATTCTTGTCTTAGTTGCAATATCGGCGTGGTATTGCATAGTGCCGACGGACATGGTTCTCGGCCAGGGAGGTGCTGTTGAGGCTGATAATACACAGATCCGAAAATGCCACGATCGCCGCGTGCGAGGTTGTGCCCGCGCAGGTGTACATGGGTGCAATGCAGGATGACAAACACTTGCCGCTGAATGCCTGCATAGCTGCCGTGTACAAGAAAGACGATATGCCAGTGATTCTCGCGCTGTGTCGTGCGCTCAAGAAGCGAAAGCAGGTGCCGGAGCTCGCGATATACGATCGTGATGTGCAGATCGTCTACCGGCTCACGCCGGTGCCGGCAGACATACAGGGGGTGCTACGCCCCGCGCTTCAAGAGCACGGCGTTACACCGACCTCATTT
>CAZVMJ010000139.1:0-2514 GCA_964628005.1 uncultured Candidatus Saccharibacteria bacterium
GCACACGTGTAGCTGTTCGTCGGGCCGAGCACGCCCAAGTAGAACTCAGGTGATTCATCGTAGTGTTCTTTCGCCACGCGAAGCGATTGCTGCTTCGAGTAGCGATTGAAGAACACACGCTTGAGCATGAGCACGACGTCGTCGAGGCGTATCGGATACTCCGATGCCCCCGAGCGAAGCAATCGTTCGATCGTCAGATCTGGCCGGTCGGCACGCCACCAGCCATCCATGTACGACTCACCGAGCGCCACCGATCCACCGAAAGCAAGCCTCCGATAGAACCGGGTATCGTGCACCATCACATCCCACGGGCGCGTCCCGTTTATGTGAATATCTGCCCGGTCGAACACGCGCTCGACCGCTGTTTTGAGTATCATGAGCTCCTCCGTTTGGCCTCACATCAGGGTTGCACATACGCACTACGTATTGTCCCATGCGATCGTAGCACGACCATTTTTTCTCCGCTATGAATGACATCAGGCCCGGTCTGCGCGTACGCGCAAACCGGGCCTGAAAGAGGAACTACCAGCGCAACGAGCGGAAGTGCTCGAGAATCGCCCGATCATACGCGGCGGTCATGCCGAAGGCTTCCACCATCAAGCGCCTGCGCGTTTCGAGCGTGGTGCCTCCCGTCTCGCGGATCTCCCGCATCACTGCTTCGTACTGTGACGGCCTGGTCACCACGGCAACGTGCTCATGGTTCTTCGCCGCCGCACGAATCATCGTCGGGCCACCCACGTCGATGTTCTCCACCGCCTCTTCGGTCGTTACACCCACCTTCTTCACCGTGTCCTCGAACGGATAGAGGTTCACGATCAACAGATCGATGGGTTGAATGCGAAGTTCGATGGATCGTGCCAGATGATCGGCGTTGCGGCGATCGTAGAGCAGACCGCCGTGAATGGCAGGATGCAGCGTCTTCACCCGTCCGTCGAAGCATTCGGGATAGCCGGTGAACACACTCACATCCAGCACGCGCAGCCCGGCATCGCGCAGCACCTGCGCCGTGCCTCCGGTGGAAATCAGCTCCGTCGTATTTGCGGAGAGATCCCTGCCCACCTGCCCGATGCCGCTTTTGTCCGACACAGAAATGAGTGCGCGACTCGCGCGCACATAGCCGTTATTCATTGGTGCAACTCCTTGTTGCGTTTCTACCGCACGCACCCTACCCCATTCCCCCGTTTTGCACTAGGGCAACACTACGGAGAGATGAGCACCGGATCATCCACATCAGGATGCAATGTGTGGTCGTCGGGATCAGGCAGCGGGCCCACCCAAATGCCCTGGTAGTAAATCTGATTCTTATCTTTTGCGTCCACCGTCACCTCGCCGGTGCCATCAGGATCAGGCACCTGTGTCGGCGGGAACGATTCAAATGTTTGCGGATCTGCCGCCGGCACCACCGAGAGTGTGCCTGTGCACGTACCGTCCACATCGCACGTCGTTGTTATCACATACACGTTGTTTGCATCTTTTGCATATCCCTCGCTCAGCAATACAAATGTATTGGGATCGGCGCCCGCAACCTTCTCAAGCGAATTACCCGAGAAGAAATATACGTACATGGAATCCATGTAGAAGCTCGGGCCGCGCGTGGTGGCCTTCGCCTTCTCTCCTTTCTTGCCGTCTGCCACGCCGCCGAGCACCGGCACTTTTCGAAACGTTTTTGCGTCTGCAATGTCCACCTGAATATATTTCGGCGCACTGCCATCACCCGAATACACAAGCATGAAAAACAAATCACCCGATCGCGAGAAATTATCATCAAAAGAAACGAGCGATTCAGCGAGCGGCGGCGCTTCCGGGCCGCGCTGCAGCGCGGTGCCGGCGCCGGTTTGCGGCACCTGATCGAGCGATGGCGCTCCAAGCGTGGAAACGAATGAGTAGCCGATGTACAGCACGATTGCACCACCCACCACGGCGAGCAATACAATCGACATCACGCCACCGCGTTGATGATTCATGCACACAGTATATCGCTCTTATGCTCCGTGCTTGAAACAGTTCGACCGTCCGCGTGGATGACGCGGACGGTCGATAGGTAGGCACTAGATCCGTGCCAATTCCCGATTGCGGTAGTGGAGATCGGCGGTGATCTCTTCCACCTCCCATTCACTCGGAATGGAAATCGGTTCGTGCGGTGTGCTGAGCTCCACTTCGAGCACGTGCAGCTTCATTGCAGCTGCGCGCCCCGTCATGAAGCGGTCCACTTCAAAGATCTGGCCGTCGTTTGGAAAACGGTAGCGAAGCTTCCGCACCATTGCATAGTTGGGATCGGATTCATTCGCCACGAGGCGTTCGAACTCGTCCTTCGCGATCACGCGCTTTCGTTCGGTGCGCATGATGGGATCGGCGAGCGGAGCCTTCTCCGTGTACTCATACCGGGTTACCCCTTCGAGCGTTTCCGCCCGAACCCGCCGATCATAATGTGGCGGAGAAACGAGATACGTTTGCTCGATCAGGATATGCGCCGCATCTTTCGGAATGAACCTCGTATTGAAGTTCAAAATCTTG
>CAZVMJ010000140.1:0-2509 GCA_964628005.1 uncultured Candidatus Saccharibacteria bacterium
CGGACCCCTCGGTATAGCAGCGCGCCGCGCCGCGCGATCGCGCAGTATTGCCTGCGTTGCAACGAATCACGGCTCTCCAATCGACTATCTCCATTACTTCAATCTCAATAGCGCAGCGTTTCGGTATTTGGCCGCACGGTTTACGGCATGGTTCTACAACGGGTTTTATGTCGTAACCACTCCTGCCGATTACACCCTGCAGCGAATGAGAAAAGACGGTATGCGGGTTCTGAAAACCCAAATTGTTTCAAATGCGGTCGATCCACTCCTCTTTAAACCAACCGACGATAAGCAGGCATTGAAAGCCCGTTTCGGAATTGAGCATCGTGCCGTACTCATATTCGGACGACTTGCGACAGAGAAAAACCTTGTAGAGACACTTATGATTTTTGCCGAGGTTGCGACGCGCACAAATGCACAACTTGTCATTGTCGGAGATGGACCGGAGCGCAGAACACTGGAGGAAACGGCGCGTACCCTAAACATCGCACATCGTTCATTCTTTATGGGCAGACTCTCCGGCGAGGCCCTCGTCGACGCGATCAACGCGTGCGATGTCATGCTCACGACAAGCACAACGGAAACGCAACCGATGTCGATCCTGCAAGCAAACCTCTGTCGCCTGCCGGTCGTGGGCCCGCGTGCGGGAGGCATACCCGAATGCATTCAAAACGGTACATCCGGGTTCGTCATCGATATCGATGATCGACACGCGTTTGTCGATCACACAGCAAGACTTGTTTCAGATACAACACTCGCTGCGCACATGGGAGACGCAGCACGAGCTCAGGCGCTGCGCCGAACACCCGAAATCATGGCGAGCGTCTGGGAAAGGCTCTACCACACCCTTCCGGGCGTACTTTAAGAAACCGCACAGGCGGATTGGTACGAGACACACCTCACTACTTTGGGCGACTATCGGGAATCGAACCCGAATCGAGGGCTCCACAAACCCTAGTGTTAACCGTTACACCATAGCCGCCATCGGCTGACTGCGAACAAGGGATTTATAGCAGAAGAATCACTATTTCTCTACCTCAAGAAGGGTCGGTGTGTCGGATACGTGTCGTACCATGAAGCTGGTTCGCCCGATGATTCTCCCCTGCGCCGTCAGAATATTCACACGCCACGACCCCCGCTCAGGATCCCGCTTCTCCGAGTACCCGCGGAACCCGCCGTCGCGACCGCCATGAATGGTGAACTTCACATCACTCTTTGTTTCCCAGGCGTTTGTCTCATCGTTGTACCACTGCCACTGATGACGCACTTCGGTGGAGAGTCCTGTCGGAGCAAAAATTGCCGTAAACACGTATGCCTTTTCACCGGGACGGATATTAAAATCCGCCGGCATACTCAAATACGTTACGCGCCAGGTCGGCTCCTCTTGCATAAGCCGGTAGAGCGATCCGCTCTTCTCTACGGCGTGGTAGACACCCGCCTCTTTGAGCGCGAGCGGCAATGGAGGAATGAGATTGGAAAAATAAAGTGCATTAAAGACAACAAAAACGCCGATGATATTGCGCGCAATGTGCGTTCGTTTCTCGTCTACGCGCTCAGGCACCAACCGATGCAGTACGAGAAGCAGCACACCGACACAGAAAAGACTGGCAAGTCCGGAGAGCAAAAACATCGGCGTTCCGATACGCTTTGTAATAAGCGGCAAAAAGAAAATGAGAAACGAGAAAATGGTTGTGAAGTACACCGCAAGCTGGAACGGCAGCTGCAGATATCTTTCTCGGAATCGCTCGTTGCCGATCAGGAGAAACGCAAGGATACCCACAAAGAACCAGCTCAATGCGATCCCGGCACTGCGAGCGTAAAGACTCAAGTATCCTGAGAACAAAGCACCAAAGAAAAACTGAATGATGACTGGCATGAAGGGCGCCACCCGAAGGATGAGCGGATTTTGAACACGACCCGATGCCACCACATTCAGCACAACGATTCCCACTCCAGTAAGCATCAGGTATGTGAGCAAAAGGAGGTTCCCGAACAAGACATCGACACGATCAAGGAGAATAAAGCTGTCGAGCAAAAAGCCGAATACGAGCGCAATTGGAGATACATACCGCTCGTACCAGCGAATGAGCTCTTCGGTATTTTTGGGCAGGTAGCGTCGAATCATGAGCGTTTTTTGCATGATAGCAAACGAAGTGTCCTGCCCCATTACAGGGCAGGACACAGCGCGATAACCTTCGCGTACAGGATGCGGTACATGTCCCACGTAAACCACACCTCGATACAGACTCCGGTAATTGCACAGAGCCACCCGACAAGGCGACGCGGCAAGTGCGCGAAGCGCGTGGTACATATCGCAAAGAGCACATACCACGTGGTGAGTGAGATTATGATCATACGGTCTCCCTCCAATCCCGATTCCCTATAGCGCCACGCATCGACCTGGTCAAGAAATCGAAAACGCTTCCGATTTTTTCCGACTCTGCTATGATGGGCCCGACGCGCAGGTGGCGAAATTGGTAGACGTACTACCTTGAGGTGGTAGCGCCCT
>CAZVMJ010000141.1:0-2502 GCA_964628005.1 uncultured Candidatus Saccharibacteria bacterium
CGTAGGCCTGTATCTCACGATCTACGGCAACACCCGTGAGCAAGTAGACAAAACCGAGAGCGAAATTCGCTCCATTCTCGAGTCTCGTCTCGTCTACATCCGCCCAGCACTCTTTCAGCAGGAGCAGGGCTTCCGCTCCGTGCTCCCGCTTGCAACCGATGAGCTCGACGTGCACACCAAGCTCAACTCAGCACCTCTCTCATCCATATTTCCGTTCATTTCGTTCGACCTCACCTCGGATAGGGGAATTCTCTACGGCATCAACCGTCACAACTCGTCACTCATTCTCTTCGATCGGTTCTCACTCGAAAACTACAACTCGGTAACCTTCGCAAAATCGGGTGCCGGTAAGTCATACACAACGAAGCTCGAAATCTTGCGCTCACTCATGTTCGACACCGAGGTTATCGTGATCGACCCTGAGCGCGAATACGAATACCTCGCGGAAACCGTCGGCGGACGCTACTTCAATATCTCGCTCTCATCGGAGCACCACATTAACCCGTTCGATCTCCCGGTACCGCGCGAAGACGAAAACCCGTCGGACGTGTTGCGCAACAACATCATTACCCTCGTCGGCCTCTTCCGCATCATGCTCGGCGGCCTGACACCGGAAGAAGATGCGATTATCGACCGCGCCATCACGGAGACCTACGCACTCAAAGACATTACCGCAGACGCAAACTTCGCCGCGGTTGAGCCGCCGCTGCTATCAGACTTCGAGCTCGTCCTCTCAGGCATGGAAGGATCAGAGTCTTTGGTGCAACGCCTCACCAAATACACAAAGGGTACATGGTCGGGATTCATGAATCGCCCGACGAACGTGGACATGAACAAGAAGCTTGTCGTATTTTCCGTGCGCGACATGGAAGACGACCTCAAGCCAGTGGCGATGTACATCATTACGCACCACATCTGGAACACCGTGCGAAAGGAGCTGCGCAAGCGCCTGCTTATCATCGACGAGGCGTGGTGGATGATGCGCTCTGAAGACACCGCGTCATTCCTTTTCTCCATCGCAAAGCGCGGACGAAAATACTACCTGGGAATCTCCACGATCACGCAGGACGTATCCGACTTCCTTAACTCACCATACGGCGTACCAATGATTACCAACTCATCCATTCAGATGCTGCTGCGACAGTCTCCGACGTCGGTTGATCTTGTGCAGCAGACATTCAAGCTCTCGGACGAAGAGAAGTATCTGCTGCTCGAGTCAGATGTGGGGGAGGGAATCTTCTTTGCCGGCCTCAAGCATGTGGCGATTAAAGTAATCGCCTCGTACACCGAAGACCAGATCATTACCTCAGACCCGTCACAAATTCTTGCCATCAAGAAGGCAAAACAGGAGCTCGACGCTGTTTCCGATGGCCCAACATCGATCCCGACACGTCCACAGGCAGCTGCCACGATGCCTGCGCCCGCAGCAACACAGTCACCAGAACCACCACTCGCACCCGGCGTCGTATGAAATACGTTCTTGCACTTCTCGTACTCTTTTTTGCACTCCCGGCCCATGCGCAGATTGCGGACACTGCACTCATTACGGCAGTCAGCCCCCTGTATCCGAAGCCAAACGAACCGGTCTTTATCACGCTACAGAGCCCCGTTTACAACCTCGAGGAGCGCACGATCACATGGACAAGCGGAGGCGAGGTCCTGCTCGAAGGCGAGGGAGAAATGCGCCTTCGCCTGACGGCGCCGGCGGCGGGGGAGCAGGTGACGGTGCGCGCGCGCATAAGCGGCACTGAAGACTCGATTACCGCAACGGTTGCACCCGCGTCTGTCGACCTGATCTGGGAAGCAGACTCGTACGCACCCGGCCTGTATCGTGGCCGAGCACTTCCCACGATTGGTTCTATGGTTACGTTTCAAGCGATTCCGCATATCTTGAAGGGCACCGCAGAAGTCCCGGCGTCGCAACTAACCTTCACCTGGCGTAAGAACGGTAACGTCATTGCCACCGCCTCTGGAAGGGGAAAGGCTTCGTACACCTTTCAAGTCGGCACGTTTCAGCAGTCGGATACCATTTCAGTAACAGTGTCGAACACGGAACGAACCGCAGCTGCTGAATCAAGCGTGCGTATTGTTCCGTCGGAGCCTGCCGTGCGGCTGTATTTTGAACACCCACTCTACGGCATCATGTACCATCAGGCACTGCCGGCGAGCACCGATGTGGCAGATACCGAATCCACGTTTGCTGCAGTTCCGTACTTTGTAAAAGCTTCAGGCCCCGATGATTCGAAATTCTCCTACATGTGGCGCGTCAATCGCCAGGATGTAGAGCCAAACGCCGAGCGCCCCAGCGTGCTAACAGTGAGCGCAGGACCCTCGGGTGGTGCGGCGCAAATTGATCTGTCTCTCACCCACAAAAACAATTACCTCTTCGCAGGACGCGGTAGCTGGACGGTAGTGTTCGGATCAATCGCAGCACCGCAAATACAGACAGAGCAGACCACCTTCTAATCCATGTCCCGATCCATCATTCAATTCATCCTGATT
>CAZVMJ010000142.1:0-2486 GCA_964628005.1 uncultured Candidatus Saccharibacteria bacterium
GTTTCTGTGGCATACGCGATCGGCCGTATCGAACCGGTGATGGTGGAAGCGTTTGACGAAGACGGGAAGAATCTCACCGATATCGTCACCAAGAACTTCGACTTCCGACCGCAGGCGATTATCGAACGACTCGGACTGCGAAATCCAATTTTCCGTCCGACGGCCGCATACGGGCACTTTGGCGTTGATGGGCGTCCATGGGAAGCCGTGGTAAAGATCTAACCTTCGATATACATAAAAACACCCCGGCGAACCCGGGGTGTTTTTATTCTACAGTTACCGATTTTGCGAGATTTCGAGGGCGATCCACATTCAGCCCGCGTTCGCGCGCAAAGTAATAGGCAAACAATTGCAGCGGAATCACCGTAAGCAGGGGCGTCAGCATTTCTATGGTTTCAGGAACATAGATCACATCATCAGCAAACGTTCGAATACCGTCATTCCCCTCCGTCGCGATTGCGATAATCGGCCCTTTGCGTGCCCGCACCACCTGCATATTCGAAATCATTTTTTCATACACTGAATCAGTGGGCGCTATCGCAATCGTCGGGAAGTTTTCATCTATCATGGCAAGTGGCCCATGCTTCATTTCACCCGCACCGCATCCTTCCGCGTGCACATAGGAAATCTCTTTCAGCTTCAGCGCGCCTTCAAAAGCCATCGCGTAGTTATACTTTCGGCCGATGTACATGAAGTCGCGGCTCTGCGCATACTTTTTTGCGAGTTTCTCAATTGCCTCGCGCTGCGCCAAAATTCGCTCAATCTGCTCTGGAATGCGCTTGAGCGCCTCCGCGATCTCACGACCCTCCGAGAGACTCATATCACGCTGGCGGCCCAGGAACATCGTAAGGAGCGAGAGTGCCGTAAGCTGCGAAACGAGCGCCTTCGTGGACGCCACGCCAATCTCCGGCCCCGCATGGTTGTACACGCCGGCGTCTGTCTCGCGCGCAATCGTGGAGCCCACCGTGTTTACAATTCCGAGCGTTATTGCACCCTTGCGCTTGCCCTCGCGCACCGCCTCAAGCGTATCTGCCGTTTCGCCCGATTGCGACACCGCGATCACTGCGGTCTTTTCATTCAAAATCGGGGAACGATAGCGGAATTCAGATCCAAGCTCCACTTCCACCGGCACGCGCGCAAACTCTTCGAGCATGTATTCACCGGTAACACCTGCGTAGTACGCAGTGCCGCATCCCACGAGAATGAGACGCTTTACCTCGCGCAGCTCATCAGAGACCGCCTCCAATCCGCCAAGCTTTGCGCGCCCCTCTTCCACAATCAGACGGCCGCGAATAGTGTTCCGCACCACATCTGGCGCCTCCATAATCTCCTTCATCATGAAATGGTCGTATCCGTCGCGCCTCGCCTCCTCTGCATCCCATGCGATCTCTTCCGGATCGCGCGCGATCGAGCGGTAGTCGAGGGTGTATATCGAGTGACCGTTCGGCGTAACCGTCGCCACTTCTCCGTCGTTCAAAAAGACAACGGTGCGCGTGTAGCGAAGAATCGGCGATGCGTCGGAGGCAATAAACCCTTCACCATCTCCGAGCCCCACAACGACGGGCGCACCGAGACGTGCACCAATAATCTTTTCCGGCTCATGCTTGTACTGCAGCACCATGCCGTATGCCCCGCGAATATCATTCAGTGTTTTAAAAACTGCTTTCTCGAAATCCTTTTCGGTCTTGAGGTACTCTTCGACAAGATGCGCGACCACTTCTGTGTCGGTTGCCGAGGTGAACGTGTGTCCGCTTTGAATGAGACGAGCTTTCAGTTCAACAAAGTTTTCAATGATGCCGTTGTGCACCACCCACACATCGCCACTGCAATCGTGGTGCGGGTGTGCGTTTTCCTCCGTCGGCTCACCGTGTGTTGCCCAGCGCAAATGCGCGATACCACTCGTCCCGTAATAGCCCGATGGTATTTTCCGCTTCAACTGATGCACGGCGCCCGTAGCTTTTATTGCGCCGCTTTGCGGTGTGTAGACACCCGCAGAATCGTAGCCTCGATACTCGAGACTCGTGAGTCCCTCCAGCAAAACTTCGCCGGCGTTTTTACCGCCCGTGTATGCGAATATGCCGCACATTTTTTTACTGTATCACACCCCTATCCGAGCACGATATCAGCGACGGATGCGCGAAACATGGAGATTGCACGTGAATCCGAGGGACGCGTTGGATACGTGCGATTTGAGAGAATGATGAGCGCCACGCCGCGATCGGCATCGCACACAATAGAGGTGCCGGTAAAGCCTGTTTTTCCAAAGGTTCGAGGCCCGTATCGGCGACCCATAAAAGTTCCCCTGTTGAGTTCCCATCCAAGACCTTTTTGTGCACCCTTCACGACATGGGGGAATCCGCCTGCGAGCAGCGATTCCGCAAATGTGGCCAAGTCGTGCGCGGTCGAAAAAAGGCCTGCATGCCCGACCACCTTCCCCTCGCGCGCAAAAACACGTGCCGATTCGTCATGCACGATGCCATGCACAT
>CAZVMJ010000143.1:0-2446 GCA_964628005.1 uncultured Candidatus Saccharibacteria bacterium
ACAGAGCGCAAAAGGTGCACTCAACGAACTAGCAAAGCTTCTGCCTGACAAGGCCGAGGTGATTCGAGATGGAAAGACGCTTCAGGTTGCCATAAGCGAACTTCGTCAGGGCGATATTGTATTGGTGCGACCTGGCGGAAAGGTTCCCGCCGATGGAATCGTTATCGATGGAGACACTGAAATGGATGAGTCGCTTATAACTGGTGAATCACGACCGATTGCGAAGAATGCTGGCTCGGATGTCATCGCAGGCTCTATCAATGGCGACGGCAGTCTCCAGATTCGTGTTGAAAAGATTGGCGATAAAACGTTTCTTGCTGGCGTGATGCGCCTCGTTGCAGAAGCTGAGAACTCTAAATCACGTCTACAGCTTCTGTCGGACCGTGCTGCCTTCTACCTGACGATGCTTGCCGTAAGTGCAGGCGCAATTACGTTTGCAGTCTGGATGTACTTAGGTCAAGGATTCGGCTTTGCCACAGAGAGGCTCGTGGCAGTACTCGTTATTGCTTGCCCACACGCATTAGGTCTCGCCATTCCTCTCGTCGCTTCAATCTCGACAACAATGGCTGCGAAGAATGGCTTCTTCGTTAAGCGCCGTCTTTCCCTCGAAGCCGCACGGAATATCACGACCATCTTGTTTGATAAAACAGGTACGCTTACGAAAGGTGCGTTTGGTGTCACGTCTTTTACTTCTCATGACACGTTGGCATATGCCGCTGCAGTTGAGGCAAGTTCGGAGCATCCGATTGGGAAAGCGGTCATTGAGGAAGCCCGAAAGCGTGGACTCTCAATCGAACGTGCAGAAAACTTTAAACGTATTCCTGGAGCGGGGGCAGAAGCAACTGTGTCAGGCTCTCGTGTCTTTGTTGGTCATCGAGGTGGCGCAGATATTGTTGTCGAAGTAGATGGGAAACAAATCGGAACCATTGCTGTGGCAGATACCGTGCGACCTGAAGCAAAAGAGGCTGTAGACACGCTGAAACGAATGGGACTATCTGTCACGATGATTACAGGAGACTCCATAGAGGTCGCTGAACAGGTTGCTAAAGAATTAGGGATAACGGATTACTTTGCTCGTGTACGACCCGAAGAGAAATCTGAGAAGGTAAAACTTCTGCAGTCTCAAGGAAAACGAGTAGCAATGGTTGGTGATGGTGTGAATGATGCGCCAGCTCTGACTCAGGCAGATTTAGGGATTGCCGTTGGTGCTGGTACTAATGTCGCAATCGAATCAGCAGGAATTATCTTGGTAAAGAACGACCCGCGCGATATACCGAAAATCATCGAGCTTTCTCGCCTTACATACTCAAAGATGATTCAGAATCTCTTTTGGGCATCGGGGTACAACATTCTCGCACTACCGATTGCAGCGGGGGCACTTGCCGCATACGGTGTCATGCTTCAGCCTGCAGTTGCTGCGGTGTTTATGTCAGTCTCCACAGTCATTGTGGCTTTCAATGCGGCATTGCTGCGCCGCAAAACATTATGAGCACATCAAAATACATCGGGATAGTTGTCCTCTCTGCTTTCATCCTCATGGCGGTGTTTGGTCTCTATCTGCCACAGCACATGGGGCATGAGATGGGTTGCCCGTTTGCACCTGGCGAGAGTGCGATGTGTGCCGCGCCGTTTGCACACCTTCAGCATTGGCAGTCATCATTTACGACCATTCTCGCTGAACTGCTCGTACTTGTTGCGCTCATACTCATCTTCTTCACGAGACCTGACCCTCAGCGCGACAAAGACCCGCAGTATCAACGCTTTCGGCTGAGACAGCGTGTTCCTTTGCGCCCGTCACTCTTCCAGGAGCTATTCTCCAGAGGAATCCTTAATCGCAAAGAGCCATATATCCTAGCAGCGTCTTACTAATCACTAACAAAAAATATGGACAAAAACACAGTAATAATTGCTCTTATCACTCTCGTCATCGGCTTTGGAGGTGGCTACCTCGTCGCTGGCAGAGAACCAGCGGTCGGCACGCATGTCATGCCAAACGGAATGATGATGGACGACAATGGCATGAGCATGGGCGGTGCGATGAATGACATGATGGCGGGACTAGGTGGGAAAAAGGGCGATGAGTTCGATAAAGCCTTCCTCAGCGGAATGATTGTGCACCACCAAGGTGCGGTGCAGATGGCAGAGGCTGCGCTAGCTAATGCAAAGCATGACGAGATTAAGCAAATGGCACACGCAATCATTACGGCGCAGACTGGAGAAATTAGCCAGATGAAAGACTGGCAAAAGAGTTGGTACGGAATCGAGTAGTCTCACTCCATCTTGAGCTATGCAAAAAAGCGCCTAATCTGGGCGCTTTTTTGATGACTCCCAGAACCGCATAAATGAATGGCTGCAAATGGCGTAATACCCGCCGAATAGAAGTCCTGAAATTGCAGCAGAAGGAGCTAAGTACAAAATCAGTATGTACACATTGTAGAAGAAAGAG
>CAZVMJ010000144.1:0-2444 GCA_964628005.1 uncultured Candidatus Saccharibacteria bacterium
GGCGCCCGCACGCTCTACCGTTACGATTTTGAAGGACGGTAAGCAGGAGGCAACCGCGCAGGCTGCAGCCGATGGTTCATTTAACGGTACGGTGGCAAACCTTGAGCGTGGCACGTACACCATCGTTGCGTACGCTGTAGACGGATCGAACAGGAGAACCTCAAATTTTTCGTCGACGCTTTCTGTGACGTCCGGATCGAATAACATGATCTCGAGTGCGCTACTCTCGCCGACCATCGGACTTGTATCGAATCAGGTAGACATTGGGGCGGATATTGAGGCGAGTGGTATCGCGGTCCCCAATACGCTCGTGGAAATCTCGCTGAAGAGCGCCTCTTCCACGGGGCAGAAGGCGCCCGCACAAACATTCACGGCGTCTTCCACTGAGGATGGATCGTGGGCGTTTACGATTCCCGGCGACGGCATTGCGCGCGGCACCTACGAGGTGCGTGCGAAGTCCATTATGGGAACGGTATCCAGCAACGTAAGTCAGGCGGCATTTGTGGGTGTAGGTGAAGCGCCGTCCCGCACTACGGATTCGGGACTCCGCGCAGACATTAATAAGGATGGGCGCGTGAACCTTGTAGACTTCTCCATCCTCCTTACCAATTGGGGCGGGGAGGATGCGAATTCAGATATCAACGAGGACGGCTCGATTAATCTCGCAGACTTCAGTATTCTGCTCTTTAACTGGACCGGATAAGTATGCTCACGAATCGTCGCTCACAAATCATCATTGCCGCTCTCGTGCTCGTGCTTGCCGGCGCTGCGTTCTTCACCTGGCGATACAGCCCCCGTGCTGGCACTGAATCATTTAAGCCGGGATACGACCTGGTTTTGAAAGATTATGCGGGCAACGATGTTCGACTGTCCGAATTCAAGCGACAAATTCTCGTGGTGCACGCGTGGGCAACCTGGTGCACCTATTGCACGGATGAGATAAAGAATCTTGCAACACTGAAGAATAAGTATGGTGATTCGATCGTGATTATTGCGCCAAACCGCGCAGAGGCAGTGCAGGTAGCACAGCCGTTTTCAGATGCGCTCGCGCTCGGCGATCGGGTGATTTTCTTACTTGACCCGAATGATGACTTCTATAAATCAGTAGACGGCTACGCGATGCCCGAGACGCTCTTCATTAATGATCGTGGGGAAATATTGTTCCACCAGCGCGGGCCGATGAACATCGCCGAAGTGGAGGAGAAAATCGCCGTCCTGCTTAGATAAGACTACGACTGATTTGATTCCTGTCGCAATCGCTCAAACTCCTTTTGCAGGAGTTCGAGTTCTTCGTCTGTGAGATCCTCAACATCAATGAGAGCGTTGCGCGCATCCTTTTGTGCCTTAATGAGCTCATCGAGCTTGAGGTGAATGGCGTGCGCATCACGATTCTGGGTGTTCTGAATGAGGAATACCATGAGGAAGGTGAGCACGGTGGTCGCCGTATTAATGACAAGCTGCCATGTATCAGAGTATTCAAAGTAGGGGCCCGAGAGCGCCCAGAGTATGGTTAGCCCACTGGCGAGTACAAAGGCCCATGGTTCGCCCATAGCCTTACTTGATTTTGCCGCTATCTTTCGGAAAAGGTCATGCATGCCGACAGTATACTCCTGACGGTGCCGCTGTCGCGAGCCCGTGTGGGTATTCGGGTGTTTGTGCGCTGCTCTGTTATGATGCCGCACATGACCGCGTGGGAAGCCTACGAATACTACAAAATTATGCCAAATTTGCGTCTGCACCAGCAGCGCGTTGCGGCTGTTGCGCGCGTGCTTGCGCTTGCGCTTGGTGCCGACGTCGATCGCTGCACGAAAGCGGGGCTTCTCCATGACATGGGAAATATAATGAAAACGGATTTCACCCAATTTCCGCCCGATTTCTACGGTGAAAAAGGTATTGCGTACTGGCAAGATGTACAGGAGGCAACAGCGCGCTTTGGTGCCGATGAACACAGTGCCACCGCTGCGATTGTGCGCGATATGGGGTCTGATCCCGCAGTGATCGACCTGATAGATGCCATGGGATTCTCTCGCGCCCGCGAGATTCTTGATCGCGGCTCACTTGAGTTGAAGATTATCGAATACGCTGATCAGCGTGTCGCCCCATACGGCATTACGAGCATGAAGGATCGCTTGCAAGAAGGGCGTGAACGATATGCGAAGCGCCGCATTGAAGCGTTCGGAGAGAATGACGAAGCGTTCGAATACAGCGCCCGTGCACTGGAAGAGCTCGAGGGGGAATTATTCTCCGGCATCACATTGAAGCCGAGCGATCTCAACGATACTGAATTAGCTGAGATGGTTTCGGAACTGCGTGACTACGAGGTCGCATAGACTGAAGCAGAAACCGTTCAATCCCGGAACGTATTCCGATTTTGCAAACAGAAAACTTTGAGCCGTTGACCGGGATTGAACCGGTGACCTCGTCCTTACCAAGGACGTGCTCTA
>CAZVMJ010000145.1:0-2387 GCA_964628005.1 uncultured Candidatus Saccharibacteria bacterium
AAGTGAACACTAATCCCGGTCTGTACCCGGGCGCATCGTTTCCCGCAATGCTCAGTGCCGTGGGTTCATCGGTGCCGGAGTTTCTCGAACACGCAATTTCGCTCGCGCGATCAAACCGCTGACGCTGCAATCAATCCGATTGTTAGAATCCCCACGAAGTTAAAGAGAAATGAAAGGGGAATAAAATACGCTTCTCGCATGCGCGAAAGCCCAAGCAGGCTAATACCGAGCTCATCTGGGAGCGGCGACGCGATAATGAGTCCGCCGAGCAAAAAGGTGCCATAGCGGAAGAATCGGAATTTCAGCAGTTTTGAAAAGCGCCGTACCCCCTTTCGGTGTCCGAGCAGCTCGACGAGGTGATCGGCCATTCGAACGCGCACAAAACGAAAGATAACCATGTCACCAATAACAGCGCCGAGTGCTGCCCATGCCGCTGTTTCAAGCGCACCCATGCGGAACGATATCTCGCCGAGTGCGGCAATTGCGGGTGCCGTCGTAAAGATTGATGTGAAGAACATGCCGGCAATAAAGCTGCCGATATGTCCAAATTCTCTGCTGGAGGCGAGAAGGGAACCGAGAACCTCGGTTTTCACCATGAGGACCGCTATCAGGATCGAGAGGGCAATGATGGCGATATCGTGGATGACGTGCTGGAACTGCACTGGCGAGACCTTTTTCCCCATACGGCAAGTATAACCGCTCCCCCTTCAAAAAAATCGGGGGTCATGTATAATCTGCGACGCGGGCCTTTAGCTCATTTGGTAGAGCACCTCATTTGCAATGAGGGGGTGACCGGTTCGAATCCGGTAAGGTCCACATATTTGACATATTGACAATGTCATTGCTTTGTATACAGTTTTGTTAATTCCAGTTCGTATGACCTGGTCGTCTCTTCGGAGATAAGGAGGCCATCGTCTCTGCCTCAGCAAAGAGACGTGAGTAAGGAGGGTCGGATGACCTTCATCAATGATGAGATGCGCAAAGAGGAATTCAGGCGCCAAATCGTAGACGGACCATCGAAGTTCGACCTCATGATGGCGCTCTTGGACCGCCGCCCACCTCGAATGGTCCAGATAGCTCTTGACGAGGGAATCAGCGATGATGGTCCGGCATACGGTCGGAAGATCCAGCTGCTGGTCACCGGTGCGGATGTCGTTCGTGATGGCGAAACGGAACACGTCCCGGGCGAGTCTTGGACAATCAGGGGGGCACTGACTTTCTCCGTTCGTGGCCATGGGCAGTCGCTCAGTCCGTCCCCACGGAGCTTCGAGGCTCACTTCCGCACCGACTGCCGCAAGGGCTCCATCGTCATCAGACCGCAGGGCTACGGGCGCCGCTAAAGCAAGGTTCTTGAGTGGGTTTGCCAGTTGTCCCTAACAACTGGCTTTTTTGATACTTAGTTCTAATGCACACTTGTAGTTGTTACACACTGATCTCCACTACTTATAGCGGGAGTCTTGAGAATTTCTGCAAGCTGGGCTGCCTCTACGGCGAACTCGTTCCAAAAAACAAACCCAGAGTCCACAAAGACGAAATTAATCCGCCGCAAGGCGGATTTTTCGCTTTGTGGACCTTACCGCAGAAAGGGGTCGGGAAAACATGCTGTTTTCCCGTGGAGGAAGGCAGCGCGAAGCGCGTTGGAAAACCGTGGGTTTCCAAAGTGGTATGGTCCACAGAATCAAAAAATCCGCTTAACGCGGTTTTTGTTCGTGCTGAACGGCGACTCTTGCGATTGCGCAGCGAAGAGATGCCTAGTAGGCTCTTCGTGGCTCCGGCGAGATCTCGCCGGTCCGTTCATTCACATAGTGCTACTTTAGAAGAAGGTAGGGCATACATGACCACCCGTAACTTCAGGAGTTTGCTAGAGGACCGCTGGTCCCGAGGCAATTTCGGCTGTGTCGGTCTCGACACTGAATACGCGAAGATTCCCGCCTCGTTTCGAGGCACGGATCGCGGCATCGAATTCAGCGAGATTGCCGACACGATCACGGCGTTCAATCGTGAGATCGTGGAAGCCACGAAAGATCTCGTCTGTGCCTATAAGCCGAACTCCGCGTTCTACGAGGCGTACGGCCTGGAAGGCATCAATGCGCTCAAGCGCACCTGCGAAGACATACGGCGTGTTGCGCCGGACGTTCCGGTGATCCTCGATGCGAAGCGCGGCGACATCGGCAATACAAATGCCGGCTACGTCGCATTTGCCTACGACTTCCTGCAGGCGGATGCGATCACCTTACATCCGTATCTTGGAGAAGAGGCGCTCCAGCCATTTCTGCGTCGTGCAGACAAAGGGGCGTTCATCCTGTGCCGCACCTCCAACCACGGCGCGGCAGAATTCCAAGATGTGCGAGGTGCTCCCGGCGACCCGATGCTGTGGCAGTACGTCG
>CAZVMJ010000146.1:0-2386 GCA_964628005.1 uncultured Candidatus Saccharibacteria bacterium
AAAAGTGGCGCACCGTGGTGTGTTCGGGGACGGATACGCCAAAGGAAATCCATGAACGCGTGTGGGACGCCATCTCAGCAAGCTAGCTGTTACAATGCCGCCTATGCTGGAGCCTGATGCTATTTCAATGAGAATAAAAGTTGCGCTGCGCGGCGCGCTTTCTGTCTGCGGCATTGAGGTGCAGGACGCGGACGTCAAAATTGAATATCCGCTCGATGTGGCGCATGGGGATTACGCGACCGGCGTGGCAATGCGATTTGCAAAGCAGGTGGGTAAGAACCCTGTCGCGCTTGCGCAGGACATTATTGCGGCACTCGGCACCATTTCTGGTGTTGCGAATGTTTCTGTCGCTGGTCCAGGTTTTATTAATTTTACGTTGAGTGCCGATGAAATTTCCGCTGGGCTCGTCCGAGCCGGTGATCCTGCGTGGGGGATGAATGTTCCACGCGGAGAGAAGATCCTCTTTGAATACACTGATCCGAACCCATTCAAAGAATTTCATATCGGACACCTGATGAGTAATGCGATTGGAGAAGCCATTGTCCGTCTCTCGCTGTATGGTGGATACGAAGTACGTCGTGCAAACTATCAGGGGGATGTTGGGTTACACGTAGCGAAGTCAATTTGGGGCAAAATGCAGCGGCCAGAACTCTCGTGGGGCGAGGCGTACGCGTATGGCTCGAAACAGTACGAGGAGAACAAGGCTGCAATCGATGAGATCAATAAAAAGGTCTACACGCGCGAGGATGCATTCATTAATGCGCATTACAAAGACGGCCTGCTTTCTTCACAGGCGCAGTTTGAAAAGATCTATGCCCGATTGGGCATGGAGCAGAAGCGCGATGCGCATGGAGCTGAAGAATATTTTGACTACTACTTCTATGAGAGTCTCTGCTGGTGGATCGGTAAAACGATCGTAGAGGAACATACGCCTGCGGTTTTTCAGGAGAGCGACGGCGCGATTGTCTTTAAGGGTGAGGAGATAGATCCATCGCTTCACACACGCGTATTCATTACGTCGCAGAAACTACCGACGTATGAGGCAAAGGAACTCGGACTCTACAAATCAAAGAGTGACATGTTTGGTTGGGTACCGGATATATCGGTCACGATTACCGCAAGCGAGCAGCGCGATTACTTCCGTGTCGTACGCGCGGCGGCACTTCGCATACCGGAGCTCGCCGGCATAGCAGAAAAAACGCGACATATTACCCACGGTATGATGCGCCTTCCGACAGGGAAGATGTCCTCGCGTACAGGGGATGTCATTACCGGAGAATCGCTTTTGAATGATCTCGCGCAAGCGGCGCGTGAGCGTGCGGCCGACACACGCGCAGAAGATCCGTTGCGTCTGTCAAATGAGGTGGCAGTCGCTGCTATTAAATTTCAGATTCTGCGACAGGCAAGCGGTAAGGATATTATCTTTGATCGCGACCAGGCGCTTTCGCTCGAGGGGGACTCTGGTCCGTACCTGCAGTATGCGCACGCGCGGGCGCATCAAATCGTTGCGCGAGCCATGAATGAAGGTGTGGCGATACGGCCACTCACGGACGTCGCGCCAACGCTTCTTGCGCGACATATTCACCGGTTTCCGGAGGTTATTGCGCACGCATCCGAACATATGGAGCCACACGCAGTAACGACGTATCTCATCGAATTGGCGGGCACTTTCAATAGCTGGTACGCACAGGAGCAAATTTTCGATGGATCAGACACCGTCGGCCACAAGGTGGCGGTTGTGAACGCCGTCCGACAGACGCTCAAAAATGGTTTGTGGATTTTGGGCATGGCTGCGCCAGAGCAGATGTAGACACTTGCGCGTTTCTATTGCATTGGTAGTGTTTCCGTGGCGCAGGGCACACGCCCTGACCTTTGATGGAGGAGACGCATGAATAGAGCGAGTGTCGAGCTGGATTCGCAGGACTATCCGGCGAGCTGCTACCTTCTGGTGGGCGGGAAAGCCTACGAGACGGTCTGCGAGAACGCCGAACGTGTCCGTGAATTCGTTCGCGAACGTGCCGGTGACGCGCCGGTCCAGGTCCTGAACCTGGGCAGGTCGAGGACTGATCGACAGCACTAACAATTCGCCACGCCGCTTCTTCGTATCCCGGGGAGCCTGACGCATTCGCGCCGGGCTCCCTTTTTGATAGGATGTGCGGAATATGGCGGAAAACGGAGCCAAAACAGATGTCGCACGGCGTGAAGAGGAAATTCTAGCGTTCTGGAATGAACGAAAGATTTTTGAGAAGTCAGTCGAGCAGGATGCTCCGAAAGGAGAGTATGTCTTTTATGATGGGCCGCCGTTTGCCACCGGTCTTCCGCATTACGGGCACATTGTTGCGTCAGTCATTAAAGATGTTGTGCCGCGGTATTGGACGATGCGTGG
>CAZVMJ010000147.1:0-2343 GCA_964628005.1 uncultured Candidatus Saccharibacteria bacterium
ACATGCATCATGAAAACTTCATCTTCCGTTGTATACCCTGTGCCGTAGGTTTAGTAGCTTATATATAACCACTGCATCTATGAAAATTCTATTGGTAGAGGATGAACAGAAACTTGCAACCGCGCTTGTGCGCGGGCTCAACCTCGAGGGGTACACCGTCGACCACATTGGTGATGGCAAGAAAGCGCTCACGCGCATCTCGCTGCACCGGAGCGACTACGATCTGGTGATTCTCGATCTCATGCTCCCCTCAATGGACGGTTACGAAATATGTAAGCAGATGCGCGAGATGAATATCACGGTTCCCATTCTCATTCTCACCGCACGCAATGAAACAGACACCAAAGTACAACTCCTGCAGAGCGGCGCCGACGACTACCTCGTGAAGCCTTTTTCGTTTGCCGAACTGATCGCGCGCACACGCGCACTCCTGCGACGCCCGAATGAAAAACTCCCGGAAACACTCAAGGTAGCCGATATTGAGCTCTCACCTGCCGAACGCAGGGTGCGACGCGGTGGCCGCGAAGTGCCGCTCACACTCAAAGAATTTGGTCTGCTCGAATACTTTATGCGCCACCCGAATCAGGTCGTAAACCGGGAGGACTTACTCAATCACTTGTGGGACTTCAATTATGTCGGTTTTAGCAACGTTGTGGACGTCCATGTCAAAAACCTCCGACGCAAGCTTGATGCGAATGGCGAAAGCATACTGGAGACGGTTCGCGGAATCGGCTACCGTCTTGCTGAATAACTATCGGTACGACCCCTTTTTCCGCACTGAATCAAACGTCATCGGTCTGCAGGTTGCCTTTGGGCTCGTTATTCTCGGTCTTGTGGGCACCGCGTATAGCCTGCTCTATCACGATATTTCAGTTGCCATTATTCAGGGTATTCGTGATGCGGTCGCAACGAATTCTTTGGGCACTGTTGCACCCGCCATCATCTCGAATACAGATGCCATTCGTAGTCTGAATCTGATTGGACTCATGGGGGCGATTGTTATTATCACGGTACTCTTCGGCTACATCATCGCCCACGTAACACTCGCACCGGCACGCAATGCACTTGCCGCGCAGAAACAATTTGTTGGAAATGTTGCGCACGAGATTCGTACGCCGCTCTCTGTCATCAAGACCAACACTGAAGTGGCGCTTCTCGGCGAGCATATCGCGCCCGACATGCGCGAAACCCTCGTGAGCAATATCGAGGAACTTGATCGCATCTCAGAGATCATTAACAATCTCCTTTCGCTTTCAGCACTCGTGCGTCCCGAGCGCATTGAGTTTTCCGCCGTGGATCTCTCGCAGATTGCCACAGATGTCGTGCATAAATTCTCTCAGCTCGCACGGCGCAACGAGCAGCAGATCACGGTACGAAAATCCCCTGAAGCAAAAGTGTGGGGCAACGCAACGGCACTCGCACAAATAGTGGGCAATCTGGTAAAGAATGCGATCACGTACACACCGCGCGGCGGTCACGTACGCGTCACCATCGAACCCGCCCCGTACAACCACGTGGAATTGATTGTGCAGGATAGTGGGATCGGGATTGCCCGAAAGGATCTGTTCCGGATTTTTGAGCCGTTCTACCGGGCAGACCCGTCACGCACGAAGGGCTCCGGCGGCTCCGGACTCGGGCTTGCAATCGTGTCGGAACTGATCAAAACGCATCACGGTCGAATTACCATTCGCAGCGCCGTCGGGCGCGGCACGACGGTCTCGGTACTCTTCCCCGGAGCACTCAGCAAAGCGCGCGTCGGCAGCGAAGCAGACAGCCGCGACACGCTCAACGAAATCGCAGTTGATTTTTCATCAAAAAACTAGCTATCCACTTTGCATATCGAACCGGTCGCGTTACACTGTCGCGACTATTGGTGTAAAAAGTAAAGTAAAGATATGCAGACATCGTTCTACAACAACCTCTATCCGATGATGATTAAGTCTCTCGAGGCGCTCTCCGGAGTGCTTTCAAAGGCTGCTGCCCATGTGGAGGGTAAAAAGAATCCCCACTTCTCGTACGAGGAATGGATGCTGAATGATCGTATCGTCTTTGATCAGATGCCGCTTTCGCGACAGATTCAGATCGCAACCGATAACGCGAAGAATTCCGTTGGTCGCCTGACCGGCCAAGAGATGCCGGTTTTTGAAGACACCGAGAAGACCTTCGCGGAGCTCCAGGCACGGATCGCAAAGACGCTCGAAATCCTCAAAGCAGTGAAGCCGGAAGAGATTAACGCAACAGAGGAGGTGCGCGTGAGCCTTCCCTACTGGGGTGGCAAGTCGCTCTCGGGCCACGAGTACGTGACGGAATACCTTGTTCCGAACTTCTTCTTCCATGTCACGA
>CAZVMJ010000148.1:0-2334 GCA_964628005.1 uncultured Candidatus Saccharibacteria bacterium
GCTCGAAAAGATCGTGTGCTTGGGGAAATGCTGAAGCACCAAATGATCACCGAAGACGAATACGAGTCTGCAAAAGCTGAACAAGTGCAGTTTCTTGATGTCGCTGATACCGGAATTAAGGCGCCGCACTTTGTCTTCTACATCCGCGAATACCTCGAGAGCAGGTATGGTGTGGATGCCGTACAGCGCGAAGGCCTGAAAGTAATCACCACCCTCGACTACGGCCTTCAGCAAAAAGCGGAAGACACGGTTTCAAAGTACGCACCTTCGATGGAGAAAAACTTCCGCGCTACAAACCAGGGCATGGTGGCCATTGATCCGAAGACCGGGCAGATCCTTACCATGGTTGGATCGCGCGGGTATTTCGACGACACCATCGACGGTAAGGTGAATGTTACCGTGGCGCATCGCCAGCCTGGCTCTTCGTTTAAGCCCATTGTGTACGCAACCGCATTCCAGGAAGGCTACACACCGGACACCGTTGTATTCGACCTCAAGACACAGTTCTCAACTGCCTGCGCGCCAAATGATTTTAAGGACGAAGCCCCGTGCTACAGCCCGGAAAACTACGATTTAAAGTTCAAGGGTCCGGTTAAGTTGCGCGACGCGCTCGCACAATCACTGAACATTCCCGCAATCAAGACACTCTACCTCGCCGGCATTGATGAATCGCTCGCGATGGCGCAAAACCTCGGCATCACCACGCTCACCGATGCATCGCGATACGGCCTTACACTCGTGCTTGGCGGCGGCGAAGTAACACTACTGGAAATGACGGGTGCATACAGCGTCTTTGCAAACGACGGCGTACGCAACCCACCAACCGGTATTCTTCGCGTCGAAGACCGTGATGGTGCGGTATTAGAAGAATTTACGGATACCAGTACACGTGTACTTGATCCGGAAATTGCGCGCCAGATGAATGATGTACTCTCGGATAACGTCGCGCGAACACCCGAATTCGGCGCTGATTCTCCGCTCTATTTCCCCGGCTACGATGTGGCGGATAAAACAGGTACCACCAACGACTACCGCGATGTGTGGATTATCGGATATACACCAAGCATGTCGGTTGGTGCATGGGCTGGAAACAACAACAATACGCCGATGGAGCGACGAATTGCAGCATTTATCATCGCGCCGATGTGGCACGAATTCCTTGAGTATGCGCTCGAAAAATATCCACCGGATCCATTTATTCCGCCGGCACCGATTGCAAATTACGACGAACTCCCTGCCCCATTGCGGGGTGTGTGGAACGCATCGCCATCGCAAGGAATCCACGAGATTCTCCACTGGGTAAATAAAAACGATCCTCGTACACCGAACGGCTCGAGCCGAGGCGACTCACAGTATCCGTACTGGGAGTACCCGGTGCAGATCTGGGCAGGCCAACAAGTTGCATCGTCTACTCCGGTAATTGGCGCACCGGACACAGTCTCTGCGTTCCGCATCCTGAGTCCGGGTGCCGGATCGTACACATCAATAAACATGCCTATGACGATTACGTCGTACTACCCCTACCCGCAGAACGTGACGCAAATCACGTACATCATTAACGGCATTCCGGTTGGTACTGCTACGCAGCCACCCTATGCCGTAACGCATGTACCCACGGTTCCCGGCCCCTCAAGCCTTCAGGCGGTAGCACAAACAACCTCAGGGGTGGAGACAACACAAATTCCGTTCTTCATCCAATAGAAGGCAAAACACCCCGCGTACGCGGGGTGTTTTCGTGTGTATCAGATTACGTGCGCCGAAAACGGAATGACACACTCAGGCCACCCATAAACGTATCTGCAGCCAGGTCGTCGCGCGTGAGGGCCGCATCGTTTGCCCGCTCCACCTCAGGCAGAGCCGCTAATTCGTCGTCGGAGAGTTCCTGAAACGGCGTACCGGGCATATGTTTGATGTATTCGTACATATCGTCTTCGTACATAACTGGCGGTGTATACACCTCAACAACACGTAATACTCCTCCTGGCTCCAGCACGCGGGCAATCTCGGTAACAATCGCTTGCTTGGTCTCGACAGAAACATCCGGATCACCCAGTACATTCCGGAGCAATACTTCGTTCACTGAATGATCACCGAACGGCAACGATTCGGCGTTTGCCTGCACATAGGAAATTCGCTCTTGGGCGCCATGCCCTTCCGCATGATCCACACGCTGCTGCGTCTCGCGACCCGACGCGAGCGCATCAATATTCAAATCAACATTGATATGCCGATGTGTTTGGTCAGCTTCAAACGCTTGACGGTATGCAGGTGTCGAATCAAGCAGTGATGGTTGCGCGCCGGCACCAATTTCCACCACCACTCGCTCTTTCTGCT
>CAZVMJ010000149.1:0-2290 GCA_964628005.1 uncultured Candidatus Saccharibacteria bacterium
CCGGTCGGCATATTTCTGCAAACCATCAGCGAGCATCGTGTCCCGTGCAACATACAACGGGCACTAGAGACCGTGATGAGAAATGCGCAAAACCGTCTTCTGAACCACGGTGCGGACATTACAGATGCCGCAATCGTCGAGAACTTTGTCTCAGCCGTTGCGCTCGCGTACAAACGCGCGTTTACACGTGGCTCCACGCACTGAGACCACCCGTCCGGGGTTGCCCATGAGGCAGCCCCGGACGCGTCTTTTTGGGCACAAGATATGATATGGATGCGATTGACAGCCCAAAAATACGGCTCAAAATGGTCATATAGGTCGAAACAGCAAGGATTTTCAACGTTTATTAATGTCACGAACAGACCATGGCGAACAAAGCTGACCTGATCGATCGCGTACATTCGACGATCGGATGCACGAAGGCCGACGCTGAACGCGCTGTCGAGGCGATCATCTCCGGTATTACCGAGAACCTCAAGAAGGGCGAAGAGGTTTCAATCGCTGGCCTCGGTATTTTTGAGGCTAAGACCCGTGCGGGGCGAACGGGCCGCAACCCGCGGACCGGCGCAACGATTCAGATTAAGTCTATGCGCGTACCAAAATTCCGCGCATCGAAGACACTGAAAGACGCGGTGAAATAGAACTCAGGCCCCTGCCTGGGTTCTGCATATTGTTTCGAAGCGTGCGCTCTCGAGAACACAAAACCCGGCATATGCCGGGTTTTGTGCGCCTGATCCCCTATTTTGTGCATCGGGGAGTATAAGGTAGAGTATGCGGGACAACGTTTGTTGTTCGTTCGCGGAATTAGTTTAATGGTAGAACATCAGTTTTCCAAACTGAGAGCAAGGGTTCGATTCCCTTATTCCGCACCAATCCAATGAGAATGCCTTGGACATTCTCCCCACTCAAACGCGACATCGTATAATCGTGTGATGCAGGAACTTCGAGCGCTCGTCTCGTATGTACTTGGTATAGCCTTACTGCTCGCCATCATTGGTTTGGTCATGCTGCGTACACATACTGTAGAGCCAGCGGAATCCACCACTACACCCATTGAGCCAATCGCGTCGAGTACGGAAGCCCGTGCCGCCACGACCACGCCTGAAATGCCGCCAGCCACCTCCGGCACATCGAGCACCTCAACAGCGCCATCCACACCAAAAGCCAAAAAAACGAGCATTCAAGCCACAGAATCGCCTTCGGTATCAGTTCCGCAAACGGATCCGAACGAGATTCGCCGTATTGAGAACCCGTATACAAGCCCCGCTCTGGACTTTGAAACAGTGAACGTGGCTGCACGATCAGCCCTCGTAAATATCTACTGCGCGAGCCGAACCGGTTCCCTGGTAAAACCTATTACCGGAAGCGGGGTCATTATTGATGAAAGTGGCTATGTACTGACGAATGCACACGTCGCCCAGTATGTTCTTCTTGCGCAGAGCGGTCGTCTTAATCTGTTCTGCGAGGTGCGCACCGGTGGCCCAGCCGTGAGCAAATGGGTCCCGGTAGTAGCGTACATTCCCACCGTCTGGGTACAGAGCCATGCTTCGGACATCACAAAATCCAATGCCCTGGGCACTGGCGAGCACGATTACGCCCTCCTTTCTTTGCAACTCACCCTGGACGGCTCACCAACCACCGGCCCATTTCCCTACCTAAAGCCGGATACACGCGAAGCAGTGGCGTTCGTTGATGACAACGTCCTCACCGCGAGCTATCCCGTTGAGTTTGTCGGCGGCAGTGTCGTCCAGCAGAATCTGTACCCCGTAACCTCAATCAGTCCCATTCAGAAACTCATGACCTTCAGCGCAGGACGCGCTGACGTGATTTCGCTTGGTGGCATCATTCAAGCACAGCGCGGCGCGTCAGGAGGTGTTGTCGTGAACCAGTGGAACCGAGCCGTCGGACTGGTTACCACCACAAGCGACGCCGCTACAACCGGTGAACGCGATCTTCATGCCGTTTCGCTTTCATATATTGATCGCGATATGAAGAAACAGACTGGCAAGGATCTCAGCGAAACCCTTGCCCTATCGCCTGCACTTGTGGTTGATTCGTTCAATATGGGCGAGCGGGAGACCTTAACCGACCTCCTCATAGACGCACTGAGCGGCAATTAGCCGTTACACGTAAAACGTCAACATGGGAGCAGTAAAAGTTCGCACTTTCATCGTTTCGGCTGTATAGTTGTTTTCACGCGAAACGCGAGCTGCGTTTCGCCGGAGGTCCGGCGGCTTTCCGCTCGGACCGCCTAATTAACGGTCTGTAGTATACCGGTAGTACGCATGGT
>CAZVMJ010000150.1:0-2290 GCA_964628005.1 uncultured Candidatus Saccharibacteria bacterium
GACGAACTAAAATTTATTACCGACTCCGATGCTTCTTGGAAAAAAGAATTTGACGGCAAAAGATTGTACGCCATCGGCATTTCTTGCCCTAGCTCGCGCGCCTGAGATTCACTAAGAAATATGGGAAAGCGTTTGAAAGGGAGCGACTGTCCATATCCATGAAGTAGCCCGCCAATAGCCTGAGGAGTGCCTAGAAGCGGCGATCCAATGACAACAACCTGATCGATATATACATTTAGCTCAGGCCTTGAAACAATCTCTTTGGCAAGCAGTCCACCATTTGAGTGAGCGATTATTGTTACCTTTCCTGTTCTAGACGTAGATGCGAGACGCTTCAATTCCTGAACAATGTACGGATCGGTCGAGGTTGATGCGTTTACACCACGATAGTAGATACGGCCATTTGTATATCTTCCCCTTTCAAGCAGATCTTCGTAATCCAACCGCCAGTCATACGAAATAGCCTTCCATTCGTTAAATATGTCCTGGCCCGCGAGACCATTAAGCGTATCTATAAGAGAACGATATATAGGCACTCGACCGTACGCTGAATCGATAACGTCACCGTCCTTTACATACACGGAGTCCTGATATTTCGAGTCAGACATATCGAGAACCAGGGCATCAGTTCCCAATAGGCTATTGGGCTCCCATACTTGATTCTCCAGACCGTTCTCCTCGACATACAAACGACTCGCTTGGATACCCGGTAAGAACATCACATTCGAGTTGCAGCGCTCCGTGCACACCTCGGGTTCGCTCGATGTCGCCGCATCCCCTTCCAGCCGATACATCGGGTGGAATTTTCCATCGATATAGGCGCCGTGGAGGGTCGCATACATCTGCTGCCCCTGCATACGCAGCTGATACTTCTTCATCGGATCGAGCGGATACCCGTCTGTATAGGGGGTTGTGAAATCTTTAATTGCGGAGTTAAAGCTCACCGTGAGCTCATTGCCTTCTGGATCAGGAAGCCACAGAACATCGTCACTGTAATTGAATGCAACATCGCGAGCGTGAACCTCCGAGCAGCCGACCCCATCAACACACTCAAGAAGCAAGAGCTGTTCGCGCACGGTGGAGGTGCCCGTAATAACAGGATCCATATCGTAGCGGATCGTTGCCGATCGCAGCACCCCCTGCAGTCCTGTCATGAACTGCTGCGGCGGGTTCATGACAGACGGCCCGGAAAAGATGACGGGCGTATTGAAGTTGCTTATCTCAGCATCGGTGGAGCTCGCCTGTGCAGCAATGATGGCCGCATCAGAATGGCCAGGCACTATCAGCGCCACCGCAAGGACCAGCATTGAGCCGAGCCGTTTCACCCCCACAGTATGCCACGACATATGAATTATTCATCAATACACCATATGCAAAACAACCGCCTCCGGGCGGTTGTTTTGTTTGATCCTATCGGTCTTAGAGCCCCAACTTCAGAGCCTCTGCACGGATGTCGCGTGCCACATCCTGTTTGCCCTGCGACTCGGCATTCAAAGCTGCAGTTTCAAAGACAGTCTTTGCGATATCCCTCTTCCCAATCTTTACGTAGTAGCGCGCAAGCAAGACCTGCATGTCGAATGCCTTCGGTGCATTGGCGAGATACTGAGAGACCAAGTCTTCAGCGGCCGTATTTGTCGGCTTGTAGCTTGTCTCGGTGTAAAGCGTAAAGAGGTTGCGGTATACATTCCCATCGGTCGCATTGTTCTGTATGGCGCGCAGGTAGTTCTGTTCGGCCTTCGCGTAATCCTTTAGATAGTTCGCGTAGAGATCGCCAGTGTTACCGAAGGAGACAAAATTGTTCGGCCAGGCCTTTCCTACGTAATCCCAGATAGCGAGTGCGCGCTGATAGTCGCCGCCAATTTTATACACCGTGCCCAGTGCAGCCCACACCGTGAAGTCATATTTATTCTCCCGTAGCACGCTGCGCAACTCATCAAGCTTCGCATTGATCAGCTTTCTCTCATCTGCCGTTATGTTCTTTCCGAACTTAATCGGAGTGTCGATGGCGGGCTGTACGATCTTCATCCCCTGTTCGGAGATCGTTACCTGCGGCGATGTAGTACCCACCTCCTGTAATGTCGTCGTAGCTACATTTGATGTAGCTACAGATGCGGGCGCAGAGACAAACTGCGTGTATGCAAAATACACAAGCAAAGCTACAAGTAATGCAATAAGTACTCTTTTCATAGTGGTCGTCATACCGTGATGATAGCCGAGTTCATCGGCCGGAGCAAAACAATCTCCCCCAACGCAAAAACCCCCTCTTTCGAGGGGGTTTTTGCTTCATACG
>CAZVMJ010000151.1:0-2286 GCA_964628005.1 uncultured Candidatus Saccharibacteria bacterium
CCGGTGGCATCAATGATATCGAGGCGCAGCACGTCGTTCATAGCAAACAGGCGGCGCTCCAGAGATTGCGAGAAACCCGGTGCGCGAATTACACACTGCACAGGCTGAGCTTTCTTGGCGACCGCCGGTAAATCGGTGCACCGCGGATTCCCGAAGCACGCTTCAAGATCGCGCATATGCTGCGCAGTGAGATACATGTCGAAAAAGTACCAGCTCAAAAAAAGGACAACTAAACCCACCAGCACGCCAAGCGCTTCTTTCATGCCGAAATTGTAACAGGTCTTCGGTAATCGAGCGGGCCGCTAGATGAATGTGCGAGCATTGCGACGCTTGCGATGCCACGTGATTGCAAAACGATGCGCCTCGTTGTTTGCAAGCAAGATATCGCGCTCGTACGCTTCAATAGCACGTGCGTCTCCGATGAGTCGCTCTGGTTTATGAAATTCATTCTTGACCACACCCACGATCGGAATCTCAATGCCAAATTTCTTGAGCACCCTTTCAGCGGCACGCATCTGTCCCTTGCCACCATCCACCGCAAATACGCGCGGCAGCGGCCACTCGGTATGGCCGAGACGTCGTTCAAGCATTTCAGTGAGGGCCGCAACGTCGTCATTCGTTACGCTTTGAATTTTGAACTTTCGGTACGCAGCCTTGTAGGCCTCGCCGTTATCAACGACTGTCATTACGCCGACCGTTTCGGTGCCCCCGGTATGAGCGACGTCGTACGCTTCCACGCGCGCACCACCACCTGCGGAAATAACATCATTTTTGATGAGTGATACATCCTTGATGTGTTCGAGCGCGGCGCACTGCCTGCGCAATCGAGCCGCTTTTTCAAACTGCTCAGCATCGGCGGCCTCTTTCATTTCTTTGGTGAGCTGGCGTTTCAGGCCTTTGAAGTTACCCTGGAACAATTCCGTTATGTGACGGATCGTATGCATGTATTCCTCCTGTGAGCACTCACCCGTACACACGCCCGGACAGAGCCCGATCTGCCGATTGAAGCACGGCTTACATTTCGCACCATTCTTCAGCACCTGCTCCTCGCATGGAGTGCATTTTGCATCGCGGAACGGAAAGATCTTTCGGACAATCTTCACCGCCTCCTGGAGCGACATGCCTTGCGGAAACGGACCAAAGAGATTGCGAATCTTTGCCTCATTCCAGTTTTGAAACAATTCACGCCCACGCACAATCAATACACGCGGGAACGCTTCTTTTGTAACAACGAGATAATTGAAGCTCTTGTTATCTTTTGATGCGGTGTTATATGGCGGCTGGTGTTGCTTGATGAGATTCGCTTCCAGGATGAGTGCTTCGAGCACCGAGTCAGTCGTTTGCCATGTCAGGTCGTTCGCCTCCTCCACCATTTTCACGATCGCCGGTGAGCGGGCTTCGAGCAGATCCTTCGCAAAGTAGCTTCGCACGCGCTCCTTAAGCACAGCCGCCTTGCCGATATACAAAATCTTCCTGCCCTTACGGAATGTATACACGCCCGGCTCATCGGGCAGTTCGAATTTCTTGAAGTCCTCCTTCTGCATACAGGCACACTATACGAAAGGGTTCCGGTTTTCCACAGTCCGGTGGCGGCACAACACAAGGATTGAGGTCTATACTCAGGTTTTAATGACTCCGGTTACAAAGGCCAGCCACTCTCTCACCCAACCGGGTCTATTTTTTTGCCCTGTTTGTATCCATCCCGCCGATAGCGGGATTTTTTCTGTCCGCTCAATGCACGCACTATGAAGCTCTACCTTGAAGACGGCTCGGTGTTTGAAGGCCAAAGCTTTGGCGCAAGCCGCGCAATGTCGGGTGAAGTCGTCTTTTCCACCGGCATGACCGGCTATGTGGAGAGCCTAACCGATCCGTCGTTTGCCGGACAGATTCTCGTATGCACCTTCCCGCTTATTGGAAATTACGGCGTACCAGCACCCGAATTTTTCGAGTCAGAGAAAATCCACATAGCGGGGCTCGTGGTCACAGAATACTCCCTGCAGTACTCGCACGCGGAAGCAGTGCAATCCCTTGCCTCATGGCTGAAGACACATAACATCCCGGCAATTACCGGTGTGGACACGCGCGCTGTTACAAAAAAACTGCGCGAGCGCGGCGTTATGCTTGGAGCACTCGCACCTGAAGCTCCGCTCGAGTTTAGCGATCCGAATCGCGACAACCTCGTGGCGTCCGTGTCACCGAAAGAAATCCGTGTATACGGCGACGGCCCCCTTCGCATTATTGCAATCGATTGCGGCATGAAGGAGAATATCGTGCGTTCTCTCGCCC
>CAZVMJ010000152.1:0-2283 GCA_964628005.1 uncultured Candidatus Saccharibacteria bacterium
GGCCCGGCTCCCCTATTCGGCCGGATACGCGGCTGACGAACGCGACTGGCTGCGGCAAATCTCCGTCGGCTTCTCCGCCAGCATGAACGTGGTCCGGTCCGACCGGGTTCGGGTCATCGATGTGATGTGCCACGCGCCGTTCTACCAGGCGTCCATCTATTCCAGCGACGGCTTCCACCCGAACGACACGGGTTACGCCATCATGGCCGACCTGGTCTCCGCCGCCATCACCTCCTCCGTCACCTCCTCCGTCACCTCCGCCATCACCACCTCCGTCTCCACCACCGTCGCCGCCGCCGTCGCCGCCGCCGTCACCACCTCCATCTCCGTCTGCATATGCCGTAAACAAACCGGTCATTGAGCCGTCACCAATTGCCGATGCAAAATTTCGCTCGGTGCGAAGCAGCATCAATGCTGCAAAACCAAAAAGAACGAGCGCAACAAACGCCGTTCCAAGAATCTGTAAAAATGAAAAGCCAAGGCTTTGAGAATCCGTATGCAATCGTGCAGACATATGCGGTTGTGCGGAATGCGGTTAGAAGTAATCACGAACGAGGAGTCCCGAACGTGAGAATAAGTGTGGTTTGATGAAAGCGGCATGAGAATCACCACTCATCAGTCCGAACGCGACGATACCGCGCTATTAGGTGGGGTCAACTTGTAGAGCCTGCCCACGCGTGTTGTGTTAGGCCGCCGCTACAGCGCCGCAACAGAGCCGTCTTTTTGCCAGCGTGCGAGACGCCACCGATACGAGAATACGGGAAAACGTTTTCCAAGACCACGCAAGAGGCTGTGTTCCTCCATCCAGAGTGCATACGCACGATACGTAGGATCACTTGAAAGCATGCGCTCCTCCGCGTATGAGCGCAGTGTGTACACCATATTCACGCACACCAAGAGGAGTGAAAGGCGCAGGCCTTCGAGCGGCGAAATAGCAATGAACGGAACAGATACCAGCCACCATCGAATATTTTTAATGACGTATGCAGGATGCTTTAAGAAGCGATACGGGCCGTTCGTGATGATGCCGCGATTGGTGAGATTCGAAAATCGCAGACCAAAGATCGCATCGCACCAGAGGTGAAGCACGATGAGCACAAGGATGATACTTCCCCAGACGGTCAGGAGTGTCGGATAATTACCAAACGCAGCTATCCATCCGTTTCCTTCGATTGAGTAATCGAAGTAGCGCACATAAAAGAGGCTCAGAAACGGGCTATACGACATGAGTGCAATCGCCCAACCAAAGAAGGTGCGCTCGACCGCACGAATGTGCGTATCAAAAAGCCGGCACGTAAACACATATCCCGCAGCGACAAACACCAATTCGAGATGAATGATTGCACTAAACACGAGCCCGAACGAATTCATAAACCCGGCCGAAAGCAGGTGCCAATCAGCAGCGCGGAAGAGATCCATGTTGTTTGCCACATCGCCAAACATGATCGGCAGGAAGAACCCCTTCACGAGCCAGCCAAGCGCATATTGTGAAAATTCAAACCAATCAACGCGTGACCACTTCCCTAATACAACCATCGCGGCATCCCACGATCCCTTATATTCAACCGACAATCGCCACTCTACGTACAAAAAGTACGGAATACACACCACCGGCAACCACGGCACAATGAGCCGCGCCGCTTCAAAAAAATTGTCGTAGTAATCGCGCCGATACTCCGGCAGGAGCCAGTACAGAAACGCAATAAAGGAAAGCCCGGCGAAGAATCCGAGGAGCTTTAAAACCGCGCGCTCAAACACACGCACGAGCGGCTGTGCCACACGCGGTACGGATCGCCACGGAGCACGCGCGAGTTCAATTGCCCCCATCACAAACGAGAGTGCTAGCACGAGTGCAATGGAAAGCTGCACATCCGAGAGCGCACTGTCTTTGAATACGAAAAAGAATCCGAGAATAACCGGCAGCGCGAGCACCGGGTCGTACCATCGGACGACGGATTTCGGGAGCGCGGGGGTTGAGTGCATAGCAATATGAAGAAACAAAAAGCGACCATACCCGGTCGCACCGCAACCTTACGCAATTGCCCCTATTGCGTCAAACAAAAACAGCGGGCGCATGACGCCCGCTGTTTCTGAAAGAACCGGTCAAAAGACGACGCTACTTCGTCACCGCGAACCGATGTGACGTGCCGAATTGCGAGATTGCGCAACCCGTCGGCCCAGCACAGCGCAGAAACGCCTGGTTGAGCGCGATGACCGCCGCGTTGTTCACGTCGGTGCCGTGAGACGCGCGACCGTGATACACGCGGCCATGGCACTGCAACG
>CAZVMJ010000153.1:0-2254 GCA_964628005.1 uncultured Candidatus Saccharibacteria bacterium
GGCAGGACGATGCCTGCAGCAGACTTCTTATCCGGCGCATCTTCACGACGCACCAATACACGATCCGCAAGCGGTCGCACCGGGCCGCCCTGCTGAGCAGGCTTCGGAGCCGCCTTACTAACTGACTTTTTCGCAGCTGCTTTCTTCACTTTCTTCTTTGCCATAAAAAATGTGACAATTAGCGCAAATAATGTTGGTTTTTGCGGGTTTTTCACCCGCGACGCGCGGATTATATAGTACGGAGCGGCCTGTGGGCAACAACCGGGTCGAATTGACCTCCCCCACCTCCTTTGCTAGGATTCTCCCACATGGATCTCCTCCAACAGGCGCTCCCATACGTACTCATCACCCTCTCCGCACTCATTATGGTGTCGGTGATTTTGCAGCGTACGGGCGCATCCTTGGGCGGAGCATTCGGAGCCGACAATTTTTCGTCAGGTTTCCACACCCGCCGCGGTTTGGAGCGAACCCTCTTCTACGCGACGATCGTGCTCGGTGTCCTCTACGGGGCATCCGCATTGTTGAATTTATTGATTAGCTAGTAGCACCCGTCTATGACGGGCTGCTGCACTGCGCCTCAGGCGCGACGGATTTCTCTATTGAGTCCGGTACCCAATCACATCACCACCTATGCAGCTCGAATCAGACGATTCGCAACGCCACTCCGACGTCCCGGAGCATGAATTTCCATCCGAGACCGAGGCGACACCGGCCGTAAAGACAACACTCACCAAGGAGCGCCATGCGTTTCGTCTCTCTCATTTAAATGATTTGCTGACGAAATTCTCGCCGTCAGAGCGCCTCACGCTCTACATCCTCACCGTCATCCTGTCGGTGTCATCGCTCGCACTGCTTTCCGGGGCAAATGCTACGGTTTCTACACAAGTGCCGGCGCGCGGCGGCAAGATCATAGAAGGAATCATCGGCCCTGCCCGGTTTATCAATCCGGTACTAGCCACGTCTGCGGCAGATAATGACATCACGTCACTCACCTATTCAGGTCTGCTGCGCTCGGTCCCCGGCCAGGGATCGGTGCCGGACCTCGCAGAGCGCTACGAGATCTCAGAAGACGGTACGCGCTACACCTTCGTAATCCGCGAAAACGCAGTCTTCCACGACGGACGCCGCGTTACCTCGGCAGACGTGCTCTATACCGTAAAGCAGATTCAGAATCCCGATATTAAGAGCCCGCATCGAGCGGATTGGGACGGCGTTGATGTATCAACGCCGGATGATCGCACGGTTATCTTTACACTCCCGCATGCCTACGCACCCTTTATTGATAACGTCACCATCGGCATCCTTCCAGAACACCTCTGGAAGGATACGGCACCGGAAGATTTCCCGTTCAACCCGCTCAACACGAATCCCGTGGGAACTGGACCGTATCGTGTGGATCAGGTAGAGGAAGATTCCACCGGCTCTGCTACACAGTTTGATCTTGTACCGTTCAACGAATACACGCTCGGCGATCCGCATATTAAGCAGATCACCTTCCGTATCTATGCAAACGAACAGGCAATCGCAAACGCCTTTAACGACGGTGAGGTAAATGCCGTTGCCGGCATCTCCGCCGATGAACTTGCAGGACTCAATCTTAAGGACTCGACCGTGATCCGTGCCACATTGCCGCGCGTATTCGGTGTATTTTTCAACCAGAACCGCGCTTCGGTTCTTGCCGACGCATCGGTGCGTGAAGCGCTCGACATTGCGATCGATAAGGACCGTCTCATTCGCGCATCACTTGGCGGCTTTGCCACCATGCTCGACGGCCCGGTTCCCCCGCGCAATTCGGCTGTATATACGGGCACAACATCCACGACAACCGCCGCATCAACCGCCTACACCCTCGATTCCGTAGACGCCGCCAAAGACGCGCTCGAGCGCGGCGGCTGGACATATTCGGAATCTGCTGGTGAATGGAAGAAAGGAGACACGCTCCTCACCTTCACACTCGCAACCGCCGATACACCGGAGCTCATGTCATCGGCAAACGCCGTTGTAACCGCATGGCGTCAGATGGGCGCGAAGGTGGAGCTGAAGGTATACCCGCTATCTGAATTCAACACGACAGTGATCCGCCCGCGCGAATACGATGCCATTCTTTTCGGCGAAGTAATCGGCCGCGAACCGGATTTGTACGCATTCTGGCACTCTTCCCAGCGAAACGACCCGGGCCTCAACCTTTCCTTGTACGCAAATGCGAATGCTGATACACTCCTCTCGCAAGCACGCGCGACGACGGATCGACAGG
>CAZVMJ010000154.1:0-2240 GCA_964628005.1 uncultured Candidatus Saccharibacteria bacterium
TCTTTGAGCATGCGCTGCAATACCATATTGATACGCTCGGCCATATGGAGCGCATCCACAACACGATCAGTCTGCGGCACAATCATGTGTTCTTGAAACGAGAGTGGCGATGACGCGTGCTTGCCGCCGTTAATCAGATTCATGAACAGATACGGAACGTGTCGCGTCGCGGGTATGTCGGCAAGCGTCCGGAGGTATGCGTGCAAAGCCACTCCCTGAACGCTCGCGGCAGCGCGCGCTGCCGCAATACTGACACCGAGCATGGCATTGCCACCAAGGTGCTTTTTTTCGGGCGTACCATCGAGCTCGATCATCCGCGCATCAATATCGCGCTGCGCTGTGATCGATACACCCACCAGCGCCGGCTTAATGATGTTCTCTATAGCGTGCGTGGCGGCAGTCATATGACCGTCTGAATCGCGCAGCACGTGCGCCTCACGCGATCCCGTGGAAGCGCCGGACGGCACCGAAAACGCGCCCGTTTGTGCACCTGCGGCTACTGTCACGAGAATGGTCGGCTGATTGCGGGAATCGCGTATCTCTTCGGCTGTTATATCGGTGATGGTGTTCATACTTCTCGCAGATACATATATATATCGGAAACGTTCGACTCTGTGGGACCGGTAAAAAAGAGATCATCCGCAGCCTGAAAAAACGAGAATGTTTCAAACGTGGTTAGGCAATCATCAACGCGCAGACCGGCCCGCTGCGCTCGTTCGATCGTGCCCATATCAGCCAACGCCCCTGCCGCCTCCGAGTTATCGATGCCGTCTGTTGCAATTGAAGTAAACAGTTGACCGTGCTCCATGTGAGTGAGTGAAGTAAGCGATACGTATTGGCATCTGCCTCCCACTGCATGCGGATTGCGCACCTGCACGCGCGCTTCACCACCGGCAATGACCGCATGCGCATCGGAAAGCGCATCCTTCATGCGACGAACCAGCATATGCGGCTCGTCATAGAGCGCATCACCAACAATCGCGACCCGGTAACCCAGCGACTCGGCTTTTGCGCGCATGCTTTCAATTGCTGTCGTATTGGAAATAACCGGGACGTTATGCACCTTCTCGAAGAGATGCGCATCTTTCGGCGTTTCTCGAAGCACGTATTCCGACAAACCGTACTTGTTAAGAATGCGCTCGGCATCATCTTTTGTCGTTGCATCAAAATACGTTGGCCCCGACGCCACATCTTTAAAATTTCCTCCTGGCACATCACAAAACACCAGCCCGATAACCGTTGCCGGATACAGCATGGCGGCAAGCCCGCCGCCTTTCACTTGCGAAATGTGCCGTCGGACAGTGTTCATTTCATCGATCGTTGCACCTACGCGCATACTGTCTTCGTACAAGCGAGTTCCCTGGTCACATTCATCCATGGGCCAGCACAAAAGCGATGAGCCGCCCCCAGAAACAACCACAATGACCAAATCATCTGCGCTGCTCTCTCCTGCCATGTGCACCAAGAGAGACGAGTGTTCTACGTTCTGCTTCGAAGGGAGCGGGTGCGAACCCTGTGCAATGGTCACCACCTCGCACGTGCCGGGCGCTACGTCGATTGCAATACCGCTGCGAATGCGCCCGCGCAACACAGATTCGACAGCCTGAATGGCTTTGCATGACGCCTTACCGAATCCGAGAATTCTGATTTCTTTGTAGTTTCGTAGATCGTATGCCTGATCACCCGCCACCAGCGTGTCACCCTCAAGCTTTAAAACCGATGCGACGGCAGCCGCTGTATCAATTGCGCGATACGCCGCTTCCGCAATCGCAAGCGCATCCCGTCGCAGAGGCGTCGTCGCGATGCGGTCAAAATTTTTAATAATGTCGGCCATACTACACCGCGTGTTTTGGGTTACCCGATGCAAAGGCGGCGATTGCTTCTATTGCTGTATGCAATATCTCGCGGTACGCCTCGTCAGAGAAAAAAGCGATGTGCGGCGTCACAATGACATGCGGGTGCTTCACGAGCGGATGCTCACGTGCGCTATTTTCCTGCTCTGCGGTCGCAGACGGCGAGACATGTGCGTGGTACGCGCGCTCACCCTCGAGCACATCTAGCGCAGCACCGGATACCTGCCCTGATTCCAATGCCTGCAACAGCGCCTGCGCATCTATCAGCTCTCCGCGCGCCGTGTTCACGATGCGCACCCCGCGCTTCGTTCGAGCCAGGGTATCTGCATTCACGAGATGATGATTTTCCGGCGTATACGGTACATGCAGCGTGAGAATATCGGATGC
>CAZVMJ010000155.1:0-2215 GCA_964628005.1 uncultured Candidatus Saccharibacteria bacterium
CGATCGAGCACTCAACAGGAAATTGTATTCATCCTTAACTGATACATGACTCATCGGGAAAGCCGATGGTTTGGACGGAACAAAAGAGTGTCTACAAGAAGCTGGTGTGGTGCCAATCATTCAAATTCAGTAATCAAAACAAAAACCGCCGACCCCTTACGGGCACGGCGGTTTTTGTTTTGTATGTTTTAAACCAGGCGCAAATGCTGGCGCATTTCTTCGATGTTAAAGAATATCGCGCGATGTTCGTAGTAATCAGTGTTCTTCAGGATCTTGTATACCTGGGCACGCACATAGATCATCGACACCCGAATACCACGCCGCTCGAACTGATAGATGTGCTCATCAAGAATCTCCATGCCGGAGATATCGACGAAATTTACGCCCGACATATCCAGGACCAGATCCTTTACGGCGTGGCGTGTACGGAGCTCGTGTGAGCGCGCGAGCGCATCAACTTGGGCGAGTACGTGTGCGGTGTTTGCGTAATAGAGGGAGCTCGATATGCGTATGATCGCAACGCCGGGGAAATAGCGTACATTGTTTTCGCTTGACGCGGTGAGCAAAACTTTTCGATCGAGATCAATGCCGACCTCAGAAATCTGAGCGCCCCATACGGTGCGATGAATAAACAGAAAGAGCGCGACAATCATTCCCGTAAGCAGCGCGTCTTCCGGCTTTGTGACAAACACCATGCAGAAGGTGAATGCCGCGACGATGCCATCGGAGCGCGAGATCGTGTACATAGCGCGAATACGACCAAGATCAATGAGTGAGACTGCCGAGAGAACTACGATGGCGGCGAGCGCCGCTTTTGGGAGGAAATAAAAGACAGGGGTAAGAAAGAGAACGACCAGCACCGTCATGAGCGAGCTCACGACCGAAGAAAAGCCCGTCTGTGCACCCGCCTCGCTATTAATAGCGCTGCGCGTAAATGAGCCGGCAATCGGATACCCCTGAAAAAAGCCCGTCACAATGTTAGCGAATCCCTGTCCGACTAATTCCTGGTCTGTGTCAGTCGATTCGCGATTCCTGCGTGCCAGTGTTGAGGTGTTTGCGTGTGTCGCCACGAATGCAACGAGTGCAAGCACTGCAGCTTTTGGCAGCAGTACAGCGAGCGCATCGAAGGTGAAGGTTGGCAGTACAAGCGTCGGCAGCCCGGTTGGGACAGATCCGATGATGGCGACACCGTGCTGATCAAGGCGAAGAAGGAACGCGATAACAATGGCGAGCGTGAGTACCACAATCGCGCTGGGAAATGTTTTCGGAAAGCGCCGCATGCTGATGAGGAGGGCGAGCGCACCACAGGCGATTGCAATGGTGGGGAGGCTGCTGCCTGGAACGGATCCCAGGATATTTCCAATGTTTGCGAGCGCGGATTCTGTTTGTGGTACTCGCACGCCGATGAGTGACGGAAGTTGTGAGACAACGATAAGGATTGCTGCAGCGCTTGAGAAGCCAGCAATGACCGAATGGGGCACGAGGTGGATCATTTGGCCAAAGCGGAAAAACCCAAGCAGTACGTAAATGATTCCGGTGAGCAGTGCGAGCATTGCCGCCAAGCCGATAAATTCCTCGCTTCCGGCCGGGGCGAGCTGAATGAGCGAGGTGAGTGTAAGCAAGCTCACCATCGCGACGGGTCCCGTTGAGAGGAGGCGGGAAGAGCCCCACAAAGAGGCAATGCAGCCGGCCAGTGAGGCGTAGAGGCCGTATACAGCCGGAAGGCCAGCAGTGAGTGCAAAGGCCATTGCCTGCGGTATTTGAATGATCGCGACGGTAATGCCTGCCTGCAGATCGGCTCGCGCAGCTTCGCGGCTGTAGTGGAACCCCGGGCGCATCCATATCGGTTTCAGCAGGTGCGGAATGCTGAAGAACAGGAGACCCAGGCGGTTCATCATTTTCGCAGTATAAACGCTCATCCGGCGAAATGTTTGTGTGCTACCGTGAATGAGGTCGTGCGGTCGGCCACAACAGGGGAGGAAGCATGTCCGCCATGTCCCTGATTTACGACGGCAGTGGGCGATACCGTCCGCGGCCGAAGGGTTGTGCTCATTTCTACAGGAATACGATCGTCGCTCTCGCGCTCATTGCCGTCGTGCTGATGGTACTGGGCCTGGGAATCTACGGTGCTCTCGAGCGGCTCCACGAGCGGCTTTTTGGCATCCAATCCTGACGTTCGTTCCACGTCCCAGCGAGCCGGGTTCTCCAGGATCCG
>CAZVMJ010000156.1:0-2215 GCA_964628005.1 uncultured Candidatus Saccharibacteria bacterium
AACCGCACTATCACGATTACAGGACGGCACATTGCCAGACAATACACTCGCGATAACCTTCGACGACGGCTATCGGAACTTCGCAGAGTATGCCTATCCGAGACTGACTCATATGCAAATGCCGGCCACGGTATTTCTTGCAACAGACTTCGTGTTTCGAAATGTACCGCTTTGGGTCGATCGTCTGGAATATGCAATCGGTCGCGAGGACGGTTCGTTTGCCGAAAAAGCCGCACGCGACGCTACGGAACGCAATCGGTTAAAAACACTCTCACCCGAGATACGCGAACACGATCTGCGAAATATTGAACAGGTCTCCTTCACGCAATTTAATGATTTTTCAGTAGATCGTGCTGTCTACGCGCCACTGGCTGTCTCATCGCTGCAACCAATGCAGTTTGATGTAATTTCGTTCGGTGCGCATACAAAGTCGCATCCTATTCTCAGCACCATGAATGCTGATGCTCAGCTTAATGAAATTCGAGGATCTCGGGAGGATATCTCGCACGCAAACCTGCAAACATCGCTCGTATTTGCGTATCCAAATGGACAGCCGGGAGATTGGAACGAAGACACCATCGACACACTCAAGAAGGACGGTTTTACGCACGCACTCACGACCGTTGAAGGCTGGAACACCGCAAGCACTCCGCGGTATGCCTTGCGACGCATGGTGCTTGATGGAACGGAAGAGTTCTCCACATTTGCTAATGTCGTGACAGGCGTGCGATTATTTGCTAAATCATTCCTATGAGAACAGAAGTCACATACTTTAACGATCTGAGTAAGACATACCTCGGATGGTACTCTGATGAGACTCCTGAAGGCTATTCCTTCCGCGTTCGACGCGAGAAGACCCTTGCACTACTCCCTGACGGCACCGATAAGCACATTCTCGATCTCGCGTGCGGCCCGGGCATCATGATCAAAGGTTTGCGCGAGCGCCAGTTCCGCGTCACCGCAATTGATGCGGCGCCCGACATGGTTGAGCTTGCAAAGAAAGAAGCCGGAGCGGATCCGATGGTCTCCTGTGATGTTGGCGATGCCTACGAATTGAAGGTGGCGGATAAAACATTCGACATCGTCACGGCTATGGGGCTGATTGAATATCTTGATGACGAACCGCGATACATGCGAGAAATGAATCGCATCATCAAAGACAACGGCGTCGCGATCATCACCTACCCAAACGTATGGAGCCCATGGCGCATCTGGAATCGCTTCCTGCGCTTCGTGATGAAGCCGGGCGTGAAGCCGCTGTTGCTCCACCGCGAATACACGGTGAAGCGCACACTGCAACAGTTCCGTGAACACGGATTTGAGCCGACGCGCGTTGTCTACTACAACTTCAAGCTTGTTCCGTTTCCGCTCGATCGCTGGTTCCCGCGCTTTACCGTATGGACCTCGAAAATATTCGAGCACCTCGACAAGACCCCTCTCAAGTTTCTTGCCACCGCATTTATCGTTGAGGCTACGAAGCGTGAATCTCTGAAATAGCGTCCGTGAATTCTTTCGCAATGGTTGCGAATGTTCGCACCTCAGAAAAATCCTTGAGGCGAGCTTTGTAAAGCTCGTAAGTTTTCGGCTCAGCAAGCGCCATCACGCCACGCGTCATATCCTCTTCTGAAAGCGGGTCAACGATAACGCCCAGGTCCTTAAACCGCTCCGCATACCCGGAGTATTTTGTAAGGATAAAAGGTTTTTCGCATCGAATTGCATCAATGATGTAGTTTGGCGTTACATCGGAAATCGATGGGAGCACGACGGCATAGCACTCTTGCAGACGACGTATGAGCTCTTCCTTCGGCACCATCCCTTCTTCGAGCTCTATATCGGGATGCAGATTCTTCGCCTTTATGAAGGCACGACGAAATGCGTCGTTATTCTTGAGCGCAATCGGGCGCGTAAAGAAAGCAAAATTCTTTCGTACAAACGGCTTTGATGGAATCTTTTCAGGAATCGCATTTTCAATGATTCGCGTCCGTTCAGCGCGAAGCGGATACACACTGCTCCATATGCCTCGTATCCATTCAGATGAAAATGCGAGGTGCACATGCCGTATAACCCATGATTGTATTGAAAAAATGGAGTGCTCCTTTTTACTCCATCGATCGCGATGGGAATAAATTTCGGGCAGCTGCATTAAATCACCAGTGCGCTCGGTGTAATGCTCCCAAATGAAGTCTCCACCCACGCGAACGATAACCGGCGTTCG
>CAZVMJ010000157.1:0-2196 GCA_964628005.1 uncultured Candidatus Saccharibacteria bacterium
AAAGGCGACGATTGTGCGGGTTGTTGATCTTTCAGAGGCGCCATGCCATGCGCTGTAGGCAAGCATAAACGAGAGCGTGATACGAAGAATCATCGGTATGAAAAAGCTCAGAAAGAGTAGATTGGGAAGTACCGATAGCATCCGTTCAGTATAGCGCGGTGCCCAGGTTTGAGCGCTCAGACACATCGGTATACAGTGCCCGCATCATGGTGGAAATTGCCGTCGTGCTTCACAACATTCGCAGTGCCCATAATGTGGGTTCCATTTTCCGAACCGCTGATGCGGCCGGTGTGACTCGTGTATATCTCACGGGGTATACGCCGTGTCCTGTTGATCGCTTTGGGCGAGCGCAAAAGGATATTGCGAAGACGGCGCTTGGTGCGGAAGCGTTTATCCAGTGGTCTCACGCGGCAACGCCGGCTCCGATAGTGAAGCGTCTGAAAGATGAGGGTTGGCACGTTGTGGGTGTTGAGCAGGATGTGCGTTCGATTGATTATCGTGATGTGCCGCACGATGGCCGCATAGCGTTTATTCTAGGGAACGAGGTGCGTGGTATGTCGCCGTCATTACGGCGCCTGTGTGATACGCTCGTACAAATTCCGATGCACGGAAAAAAGGAATCACTGAACGTTTCTGTTGCCGCGGGTATTGCGCTCTTTGCTGTGCATCGCCGTTAGTAGGTAATCGTGTCCACGACACGCCCTTCAGCGTCCAGTAGTTGCAACATGTCTCGACTGTTGCGCCAGAGCTCATACGCAGATGCGAAATATGCGCGCCATACATTGAGCATCGTGGCCGAGCTGTAGCTTTGCACGCATCCCGTATACGTAAAGGTGTTGGCGAGAAACGCACGACACTGTGCGCTTAGTGTGCTCGGCAGGAGCTTCGGATAGCTGCACTGCGGGATGCGCACAATGTAATCGAGGCAATCGGCTCCGTATCGCGATTCATTCTCCGCGGTGCGGGGGAGGAGATCGCCTGGGCGCGGACAGGCGTTTGCGAGCGTGGGAGAAAACGTTTGTGTTTGCGCGAGGTATCCGGTACAGATCGATTCGCGGAACGATACGCCGACAGGTGAGGGGCCGCTCGTCAGGATGACGTAGTCACCCGGGGAGAGCGTGATGGCGGTAACACTATTGATCACGCCTTGTATGAAAGGTGCTGCGGCAAGCGGGATTACGCGACGTTCTCCGGTGACAGCAGAACGGATCGACCACCCTGAAATATCGATACTGTTTGGGCCGGAAGCAGTTACTACAAGAAACTCTTTATTCGGATCAGTGTTTCGCGCTTCACCAATCTGGAGTGTTGCGCTCCCGGCATACACTGAGCGATCGGTGCTCGGTATCGCATACGTGGAATCATCAAAATAAAGCGCATCGTAAGGGTTCTGATAGTCTACCGCGCCGTATTCCATTTCATCTTCTGTAGATGTGGTGTCCGGCACTTGCCAGAGATCCGGCTGTCCGGGCAGGGTGTAGTCGGCAAGGCTTGTAGTTGCGACGTTGAGGGGGTTCGGGACAATCTCCGCATACTCTGCGATTTTCCAATAGCCGCCTTGCCAGAGCCACAGTGCAATGAGTGAAAGCACCATCGCTGCGCCGACGTATTTGAGAATGCGTAGCACCATGGGGCTATTATACCGATGCTTTCAATTTGAGAATTTCTTCACGCGCAACAACTGCGTCGCTCCACGGTGTTTTCGTTCCGTTCGGGCCCGCAATATTTGGATCCGTTCCTTTTCCGGTGATGAGTACCGCATCGCCCGGCTGTGCAAGCGCGCACGCTCTCGCAATCGCCCCACGACGATCCATGATGATCTCCGGGGCACGCTTCATACCCGACGCAAGCGCATCCACTATCGTCTGCGGATCCTCATCGTATGGATCTTCGTTTGTAAGAATCACGTGGTCGCACATCGAATCTGCGACGCCGCCCATTACGGGGCGCTTCCACGTGTCGCGTCCGCCGCCGGTTGAGCCGAGAACGCAAATCTTTCGCATCGGGTATGCGCTATAGAGCGCTTCGAGGGAGTCGGGGGTGTGTGCGTAGTCCACAATCACGGTGAAATTCTGTCCGGCTTCAATGCGTTCAGCACGACCTGCGATCTTTGTTACGCGGGCAAGGCCTTCAGCGATATGGGATACCGAAACGCCGAGCGCGCGCGCCGTGCATGCGGCGGCAATTGCGTTGCGG
>CAZVMJ010000158.1:0-2172 GCA_964628005.1 uncultured Candidatus Saccharibacteria bacterium
TTTGCCCTGAAGACACCATCTCCGATTTAACAATTCTTTCACCGTCAGACTTAGAGTGGTCCATTCGAGTGTGGTCCTCGACAGACATATTCATTGCCGCAGCTGCTTTCGCCGTGTCTTCAAGCGTATAGCCAAGAGGAGCAATCGCATCGTTGAGGGTATCAACTGACACAGCAGCGCCTGAGAAAACCACGGTTGCTTTCTCCTGAGCAAGTCCGACAGATACAGATTCCACACCCGACACTTTCGAGACCTTATTTTGAATGAGTGTCACGCAGCTCGCGCAATGCATTCCGTTAACTTTGAAAGTTTTTGAACTCATAGATTTTACTTCCGCTTGAGCTTATACACGCGGATGACTTCCTCTTTCGCCTTTGCAGCCTGACCGGTATTCATCTGATGATGGACGCAATGGTCGAGGTGATTCTCCAGAAGAAGGTCCTCGATGTTCGATAATCCCTGCTTTACCGCAGAGGTTTGAGTAATCACGTCGATGCAGTAGGTGTCTGACTCCACCATTTTCTGAAGACCTCGCACCTGACCCTCCAAAAGCCTAAGCCTCCTTACTATTTTTGCTTTCGTGTCTTTGTCCATGTATTGCATACCTGTACTATACCCCCTAGGGGGTATACCATGCAAAGCAGAAAAGCGGATTACGCCTGTCCAGAACAGACCGACAAAGATACTGGTAAGAAAATAACAGTCCTAAGACTTTGATTTAGTCGACGTTCTCGGTAAGGAGACGCCGAGTTGACGGTCTACTCCCGTCATATTCAATCGGTAAGTAACCATATCGCGACTGATGCCGTACACACGAGCAATGGAGAGATTGTCCATGCGCTTGCGGCGAACGTGGAGACAGGCTTCACGCGGAAGAAGGAGGCATCCCGCTAACCAATTTGCTTCATCCTCCTGCACACGATCGTATGCCGTGAGTAGAAAACCATCAGGAGAAACTCCTGTCTGCGATGGCTTGTGAACAAGTAACAGATGCGAAAGTTCGTGAGCGAGGTCGCTAGCTCGTCTGGCGGTGGAATGTGTCGAGTTCAGAACGATTATCGGCTTCGGCTCGAGAGTAAGAGTAACTGCCGACCAGCTATCAGAATCATCTTTCAAAAGAGTATCGAGCGCTGAAGCACTGATTCCTGGAATATTTGACGGATATAAGACTGTCACGCTTAGTGACTCTGCCAATGCAAAAGGGTCCAATGGCTCATGTGCATCCACTCCGAGACGCGCCCTCGCCTGATGCGAGGCGTTCTCACACCATGCCTTGAACCCTCTTTTAAACATACGTTCTATGCAGAGGCGTTGCTCTGCACGGCAATGATTAGTTCTGCCAACGCTTGGGCAGTAGCGGGCGCAACAGTTTGCTGCTTTCTAAAATGTACTGCGGCCATAGGAGCAGTGGCGGTCTTTGCCTTCCCTCCTAATACTTCTCCTGCATCAACCTTCAACCATTCACACACCATTCGAAAGGTCTCTATGTCGGGTAGATGCCCGCGTTCGATACGCGAAAGGGTCGCAGCACTGATTCCAATCTCAGTTGCTACCTCTCTGATACCTCTACCACCACGCTCGTCCAAAACCCTTCGGCCGAGCTGTTGCAGCGTTAATTTGACGTCCTTCCCAGACTGTTTCATGAATGAAAAACTTATTTACACGTAAGACCACCTCTGATAATGTTTCTCACAGGTGAAACAGTAGCACGGCGCCTCCGCGCCATCAAGCTACTGCACTCACCGATTTTACTCGGTTTAGATGGGAAAAACATTATGGGTGGAGGTTCAAAACGAAAGGCAAACGACAGTGTGCGAATCAACGTCCCCAAGGTTCGGGGCGACGGTACAGGAGGAGGTGGAGGTGCAGGTGGGTCGAGCACTTCAGGCGGGCAGGACGTGAATCGGCAGTGTCCCCTCGCGTTCGATGTATTGATACGTTCCAAAAATAAGCTGCCCGATGGCACGCCAGTGACGGTGCGCGGCGGTGAATTGTTCGTGCTCGGTGAACTCGTCGGGAAACTTACGGAGGCACACAAGGAGACACTGGCTACGTGCGGCAAACTCGGTATTCGATACACGCCTGCGGTTGTAAATACGAAAACACGAGCATATGCGCGCTTCGAGCAAAACGAATAAGAACCAAGGCTCGCTCTTCAGTGGCGGATGTCGA
>CAZVMJ010000159.1:0-2145 GCA_964628005.1 uncultured Candidatus Saccharibacteria bacterium
GCTGGTGCTCACGCAGGTTCTTTGCCGATTCCCGCTGCGCCGATACAGAAAACGGTGCCGGTTGCCGCGAGCGTTTCCGCTCCGGCGATCTCTGTTCCCGCTATCTCCGCGCCCGTAGAAGCGGCAACAAAAAAGCGCGGTTTGTTTGCAATGTTCCAGCGCACTCCGAAGGTTCCGCTGCAGGACGTTTCTTCTACGGTCGCGCCCGTGAGCGCTTCCGAGCCATCGACGGCGCCCGCTGCTTCCGCTGCACCGGTAGTTGCGCCGGATACAGTGCAGGTTTCTGCATCGCGACCACTCGCGGATGCACGCCCGGTTTCCCATTCCATCGATCTCACCAAAACTGCCATTGAGCCAAAGGAAACGCCGCGCCAGGGACATGTGATAAATTTGAAGTCCGGCCTATGATTACGAGCGCACTCACGCGCATCACAGCGGCACTTCTTTTTGCTACCGCACTTGCTGCGGCTCCTTTTGTTTCAGCTCAGGAAGCGTTGTCGGTAACCGTAACGCCTCCGCTTTTCCAGTTGACCATCGGCCCGGGAGAAACCTGGTCGAGTGCGGTAAAGGTGGTGAACAGCAACAACTATGATGTTACGTACGTGGCTCAGGTCGTTGATTTCGAGCAGAACGGCGAGACTGGTCAGAGTAAGTTTGTGCCGCTGATTGAATCGTTCGCCAATGAACCGGTGCCGACGAACTCCCTTGGTAGCTGGATCGACTATTCAAAGGAGCCGTTTACTGTGCCGGCGGGTAAAACAGGAGAAGTCGCCTTTACCGTTCGTGTTCCTCTGAATGCAGATCCCGGCGGTCACTATGCCGCGATCATGGTTGGTCCGTATCAGGAAAGTCGAAAGGCTGACGGCCCGAGCATGCGTATCTCCAGTTTCGTTACATCGCTGCTTTTTGTGCGCATCAAAGGAGAGGTTATTGAGAGCGGTCGCATTCGCGAGTTTACCAGTGAGAAGCAGCTCTATCAGAATCCGCTGGCAAATTTCTCGCTTCGATTTGAAAACACCGGCAACACGCATCTGCGCCCGACGGGGTCAATCACGATTTTTAATATGTGGGGCAAGAAACGCGGCGAAGTCCTTATAAATGAAAAGAGTGGTTTCGGAAATGTGCTGCCTCGTTCCATTCGGAAGTTTGAGTTCACATGGGACGGGGAAGCCAATGTTTTTGAAATGGGGCGCTACAGCGCGGTGGTCACCCTTGGATATGGTGACGATGAAAAACAGAACACAACAGCAACCACGTACTTCTGGATAGTTCCGCTGGTGCCCGTTGCGGGTGTGCTCGCGGTCGTGGTCTTTTTGCTTAGCTCGATCATGCTCCTTGTACGACGATACATTAATAGAGCGCTTGAGCTCGAACGCGAACGGCGCGGCATCAGCGCCGAGGCGGCTGCTCCGATCTCCACGTTCCGCGCCCTCGTGCAGCCTTTGCGAGAAGGCGTTGTGGATCTTCGTAGTGCGAGCGGTCGTGCGCCGAGCGCGCCTGAGGCTGTTGTATATCAGGCAGAGCCGCTCACTATGGGGGGATTTGCCTCCAAATATCGTCTCTTTTTTACCTTTATAGCACTGATTGCGGTACTCGTGTCGCTCGCCGTTCTCTTCTTTGGCGCGGTTCTTGAGCCTGAACGTACGTATGAAATCCGCGATATGCGGCAATCAGCCACATCGACGGTAACGCGATAAAGGCCCGCACAGCGGGTCTTTTTCTCGTTGAGCGCTCTATAGAGCGGTTATCCACACGGGAAGTGATTCGTCAGAGCGGCTTGAAACCCTGCCTTGTATACTTTACACAGGTGAGTTTCTTTGGGCTTATACGTTTCTGGCTGCCTGGTTCGAGCCATGGCAGGCGGACGCGTGTTAACTCTCTAGGCACGAAAATGCTCACCGTATTAGCACGTACTTATTAAACACGAACACACTGTTCATCATATGAACGTATTCGAACAAGTTCGGCAGCCGATTGCATCGGTCATGTCCTCTCAGGTGGCGATGATTCTCATCATCTCGACCTTGTTGTGGGCTACAGGTGCACCGCTTCTTCTGAAGCACGCTGACGCTGCTCAGCTGACAAACGTAAGCGACACGCTCACGGATTCCGACCTGTCGGTCGCAACCAAGCACGTGCTTCGCT
>CAZVMJ010000160.1:0-2129 GCA_964628005.1 uncultured Candidatus Saccharibacteria bacterium
TGAAAATTCTCCCGGCTGCGGAACATCAATACGCACTCCTTCAAACGTGAAATATCCGCTGCGATCATCAGCTTGGTAGGGTGCGTACTGTGTGAGAGAAAATCCTATTGGTCGTTCGATGGCAAGTGAGAGGTAGCGCGCCGACTGTGCATCTTCACTGTTTGCGACCATGATGCGCGGACGCTTGGGGGAACGGGCGAGCGATTCGCCAAGAGCGAATTTTGCATTAGCGTACGCTTCGTAAGATCCGTGCGACTCAATGTGTTCAGGAGAAAGGTTGGTGAATACGAGCGCGTTCAGTGCAAGTCCGCGATGGCGGTGTTGTCGTGCGCCCTCTGATGTCATCTCTAGTACTGCGACGGTGCATCCGGACGTTTTAGCGCGTGCAAGGAAGCGGGGGATATACATGCGACCAGGCATCGACATGCGCATGGTGTTCGGCTGAATATCGATGCCGATCTGGATGTGTATAGAATTTAGGAGAGCGGTGGTGTGGCCGGCGGCTGTCATGATCGAGGCGATCATTTCTGTTGTGCTCGACTTACCCTTGGTGCCGGTAACACCAATGATAATGAGATCGCGCGAGGGGGAACCATACAAGCGCTCCCCGAAAATCGCGAGTGCGCGATGATATATCGAAAGAATGCCAAGCGTGTTGAGTACTGCGCGAAGCATATTACTTGCCCATGATCTTAAGCGCCTCGCGAAGCCGCTCGGTTCCTGAGGTGATGTGTGGGGGAACGGTGCGAAGCGCATCACGCGCTTCTGCGGCGGAGTATCCGAGCGCGCGCATTGCTTCAAGCGCATCTTCATCGCCCTTGAGGCTCGCGGCACTGCCGGCAATTTCCTTTCCAACCTTATCGCGCAATTCGAGTACGATTTTTTCGGCGGTCTTTTTTCCGACACCGGAGACGTTCGTGAGGTAGCCAGCGTTTCCACCTGCAATCGCGCTGCGGAGTGTTTCTATAGAGGCGATATCTAAAATAGCGAGCGCGGATTTTGGTCCGATACCAGATACTGATAGAAGCAGTTCAAAGAATCGCATCTCCTCTTCGCTTTCAAAGCCATACAAATCAAGCACGTCTTCGCGCACGATCAGGTGTGTCCAGAGCGTCGCAGTTGCTCCCTGGGTAAGGCTGCCGATGGTGGAGCGTGTTCCGGCAATCTTATATCCGACGCCGGCCGCTGCAATGATTGCGTAGCCTGCCCTCACTGCCGAAACGGTCCCGGAAATTGAGCCAATCATGGATGCATCATAGCGCGGCGTGGGCGGGGGAGTAAGCAGGCCACAAAACCAGGGAGACTTGCAATACAGCGATTTTTTGCTTAGTATCGCGGGAATGGCAAATACGAAGTCAGCAAAAAAGGCACAGCGCGTATCCGAGCGACGATACGTGTTTAACGCCCGCCGCAAGAAGGCGATGAAAGACGAGGTGAAGTCTGTCGGCAAGCTTATTGCAGGCAAGAGCACCAAGGAGGCTGAAAAGTCACTCCCAACCCTCTACAAGGCAATCGACAAGGCCGCAAAGAACGGCACTATTAAGAAGAATACTGCTGCGCGCATGAAGTCGCGCATCGTGAAGCGTCTCCGCGCGGTAGGCGCGTAAGCGCAGGCCAAAGAAAAGCCCGGCAACCTGCCGGGCTTTTTTTATGCCTTGTCCACTCTCGTGAATTGCTGATGCGGCACTCAGGCCGCATCATTGCGATATGCGCCGTAAAGACGTGGCGAATTTTTTCACTGCCGAACGCAGAATTTCGCCGCTTACCGCATGCGGCCTCCTTGTTGTTGCCGGCATTATTGCCGGCTCTCTCAATCTTGTTGCGCCCGTAGAGCAAGGGGCAATGACCGCTGCTGTTGAGCCGGTGGCCACTCGGCCTGCTGCCACAACGCCGGGACGTGTTGAAAGTAAGGCGCCGCGAACCTGTGAAGAGGCTATTACCTCAGCGCTCGGACAAAATCAATCGCCGTCGTTCACGAATACGGCAAACAATCAAAATGGCGTACTCGACAGTTGTATTGGCGCGATGTTGAAGGCTGGTAAAACAGCGAGCAATAATCGCGCAGATTATGAATGCGTAGGGCGCGGGGGACAGATACGACAGCGCGCCGGAACTATCACATCCACGAC
>CAZVMJ010000161.1:0-2087 GCA_964628005.1 uncultured Candidatus Saccharibacteria bacterium
GATTGAAATCGAATCTTCCGGGGTATCCGGCCTCCATGTATAGGTCGCCATAGTCTACATCGACGATCATTCCGTCCGTCGTTGTGCTCGTGAATGTTAGTCCTGCACCATGGGCAGATACGCCAAGAGGACTGATCCAAAGGCAAAGCAGAATGAGAGCAGAAACGAAACCTAGCTTGTGAACTGTGTGCGTCATAATTATTCTTCAACTCTAATAGTAAATCGTGATGTGACTACCTTGCCGTCGTGTTTGAACTGACCAAACACTGTGTACAAGCCCGGCGTTGGGAAAATTGGGTGTGACTCGATCAACGGGCCAAACTGCGCGGGTGGCGGAGTGTGTTGATGAGCGTTTTGCTTGTTCAACGGCTTTACGGGAGCTCCTGGTATATGTACCTCGCCGTGTGTATGTAGGAATTCACTTAGATCATTCTTAACAACTGCTACATGCATTGCCGCGGCGAGATATGGAGTCAAATCACGTACATCCTTGCCATCTTTTTGAATTTTGTAGATGAGGGTCGCAAATTCTCCCGCTACAGGTGAAGAATAATCCAGAGATACGTCATAGCCTTCAAACGTTCCGTTGTCCGGATACGTTGCAATTTGCTCTGGTTGCTGTGGCGACCCTTTCACAGTTACGCGGACTGATTTTGATACGGGCGTTAAGCCGTGCGCGTAGTCTAGGCCCAAAATGTACTCTCCCGCAGATGGGAACGTGACCGGGACTGTAAACGTCGAATCATTGATCTCAGTGGAGGTCAGTGCACGAGCGTCATCTGGGTGAATATGCTTGAACTCACGCATGTCTGAGCTAATGACGATAAAGTGGACGAGTCGCTCGTGTTGTACGGAGAGCAGCGCGGGTTTTCCGTCTTGATCCAAAATCGAGAATTCAAGATTTGTTGGTACCCCTGCGCGAAGCGATTCCATGTCGCTTGCGAACGCAACGCGAGAATCACCAGGAGTTTTAAAGAAACGATATTCGCGCGCATCCGGAAGATGGTACGAACCGTTCAGCGCCATGCAGCCTTCGCGCGGCACCGCTGACACTGGAATCCCGTTCTTTGTCGGCAGCATGATATGCCACCCGTTACCGTCTGCAATACACTCCTTTTTGTAATTGTTACTCAAGAAGAAGTAGCCTATGCCGACGAGCTGGCTCGCCACAAGTAGCCCGGCGAACAATCCAATTACGAACTGAAACGCCGAGAAGCGACGATCCACTTCGACATACTCTCCGTGGCTCAATTTGTACAAGACATATGCGGTTGCTATTGCACCCAATCCAACCAATACAAAGATGAATGTAAAAAAGTCGAGCGTGCGGCCGTGACCTTTTTGTTCCGGCGGATCGATGTCTGATCGCACTACAGAAAATGTGGCCTGTGCGTCATATCCACCTTCCTGTCCGGCTGTTATGTGTAGGGCTTGAGGCTCTGCAGGAGAGAGAATCGTTGAGGGAAACACAAATCCGCCAGTAAAACGTCGCTGCACATCGACAATGAGTCCGCCCTCACCCCCAATGATTACAACAGGATCCTTTAACGCTGAGTTTCCACTGATTGAAAGTAGTGCCATGCCGTCCTCATACGGGGCTTTCTGCAGCGTGATCGTGAGACCATTGCTCTCTTCTTTAAAAACTTTGGTTTGCGCTTGTTCGATCGGTGGCGACGTAATGATCATCAAGCTCGAGAAGAACACGACCAGAATACCAATCGCAAACTCTGCAGGAAGCGTGTACGCAATCGTGCGTCGCAAGAGATTTCGCGCGTATCGGTTTGCAAGTATGTGGTACCCCAACAGTACAACTGCGAGCACGGCGACAGCCGCGAGCGGAATAAAGCGTTGACCCCACAACGTGCTCGTGACGTTTGCGAAGTCTTTTAAGTGAAGCCAGATGATATACGCGGCACTCGCCCCAACGATACCGAACGATACAGAAAGAAGTGCGAACGTTTTCGGAAGAATCGAAGAAACAAGGGGCCGTAATGAACGCGACAGGTAGACGAGGCACAGTGCGCCAAGCAATCCCTCCCATAGTCCTTTTCCGATGAGGTGAAGAAAGTTAACGCCTACTGAAATAT
>CAZVMJ010000162.1:0-2086 GCA_964628005.1 uncultured Candidatus Saccharibacteria bacterium
GCCGCATCGCGCGCACGTAATTTCCGTGCGCACCATGCCATGCGAGGTATCTGTGTGTGTTTCCACCGCACCGGGCAGAGCGGAATCAAAGCTCGGCCAACCGGTGCCAGAATCAAACTTTGCGGATGAATCAAAGAGCGGATTGCCGCACACTTTGCATTCATACATACCATCAGCTTTTTCATGGACGAATTCGCTGGTAAACGGCGCTTCGGTGCCGCGCTCGCGCAGCACTGCATATTCTTCCGGCGAAAGCATTGCCTTAATCTCCTCTTCGCTCTTGGGTAGTTCTCGTGCCATGTGCAGAGTATAGCAAACTAGACATTTCATATTTTTTGTGTCAAAATAATTACGGCCATAACAACACGAGAGGATTTGGCAGTGAAAGAATCTTTGCGAACGCGATGGAATTTCATGTGGTCGGAACATGGTATGAACACCAACGCCACCTACGACCATTTCGCGAACCTCTGGGACCGGTACAACGGTCTCGACCGCGGCTACCATGGCATCGATCACATTCGCGAAGGCCTCGCGGTTTTCGACGATACGATGTCGCTCGCCGCGAATCCTTTCGCGGTGGAAATTGCCTGGTGGTGTCACGATGTGATCTACATACCGGGCAGTCGCAAGAACGAAGTGCAGAGCGGCCGCTGGGCCGACAAGATGCTCCGCAACGTGCGCGCTCCGCAGAGACTTCGTGCTGATACCTACCGCTGCATCATCGCCACCATGCACAACAAGGTGGAGACGGAGCGGGACTGTCAGCTCATCTGCGACATCGATCTCTCCACGTTCGCCGCGGCGACATGGGACGAGGTGTTGGCGCATACGCTCGGTATCCGGAAGGAATTCATGCACGTTCCGCTGGATTACTTCATCGAGCATCGCCGTCGGATTCTCGCGGAGTTCGCTGCGCGGGAACACATCTACTACCTCGATCACTTCCGCCTCAAATACGGGGCGAAAGCGAAAGAGAACATCGCGCGTGAGATCGACGAGCTCCCGAAGATGATCACCGAGTAATCTCGTCTGCACAGAAACGAAAACGGCCCCGCTTTTGCTCGGGGCCGTTTTGTTTTAGGAGGTCTTTCGAGCCGCCTTGATGCGGTCGTTCTCCGTGAGGAATTGCTTTCGCAATCGCACGCTCTGCGGAGTGATTTCGAGAAATTCGTCTTCCGCCATGACTTCCAATCCGCGCTCGATCGAAAGGTCGTACGGCGGAATGAGATTAATCGCTTCATCGGCGCTCTTTGAGCGCATGTTGGTGAGCTGCTTACCCTTCGTTGGGTTCACCATCATCTCTTCACCCTTTGAGGTGTTACCGATCACCATACCCTCGTACACTTCAACAGCCGGACCGATGTAAAGCACACCGCGCTCCTGGAGATTCCAGAGTGAGAAGCCGAGCGTCTTGCCGGTTGCCATTGAAACCATCGAGCCCACCTGGCGCTTCGTGATTTCTCCCGCGTATGCCTGGAAGCTCGTGAAGCGCGACGAGAGAATACCCTCACCCTTCGTGTCGAGCACGAACTGGTTCTTGTAGCCGAGCAATCCGCGCGTTGGGCCTTCGAAGATAAGGCGTACGGAATCACCGTGCACCTTCATGTCTTTCATTACAAACTTTCGAATGCCGAGGCGTTCGATGATCGGGCCCTGGTACACCGACGGCGTATCAACAACCACTTCCTCAAACGGTTCGAGCTTCTTGCCGTCTTCTTCTCGCACGATTACCTGCGGCTGCGATACCTGCATTTCATAGCCTTCGCGTCGCATGTTTTCGAGGAGAATGGCGATGTGGAGTTCACCGCGGCCGGATACCTTAAACGTGTCACCGCCGGAGAAATCGACGCGCAAACCAACGTTCACTTCAAGCTCGCGCTCAAGGCGATCACGAATCTGTCGGGTGGTAACAAATTTTCCTTCGCGACCTGCAAACGGAGAATTATTCACGAGGAAGTTAAGCGTGATGGTCGGCTCATCAATTGCAATTGCCGGAAGCGGTTCAACCGACTGATTGTTGGTGATGGTTTCGCCGATGTAGATGTCTGCAAGACCGGCAATCAGCACGATGTCACCCGCCTGC
>CAZVMJ010000163.1:0-2074 GCA_964628005.1 uncultured Candidatus Saccharibacteria bacterium
TCTTCGCCAACGAGATATTCCTCAACAAGCACCGTCTTACCGGCGTCCCCACACACACCACGCACCAAAAGCGCCTCAAGTGCCGCAGCGATCTCTTCTGCGTTTGCGCACACATACACCCGCTTCCCCGGACAGAGCCCGTCCGCTTTGATAACCACAGGCATCGGCTGCGTGAGCGCGTACTGCTGCGCCTGTGCGGCATCGGTAAACGACTTACTGAGCGCGGTTGGCACGCGTGCATCGTGCATGATTTGTTTTGCAAATTGGTTTGAAGATTCGATGCGCGCCGCCGCCTTGGTGGGACCAAAAATACGCAGGCCTGATTTCCGAAAGACGTCAACGATGCCGAGCGCGAGCGGCTCCTCTGAACCAACAATCGTCAACCCGATGCGATGCTCGCCGGCAAACGAGGCAAGCTTCGCAATATCGCGCGGCGAGATATCTACATTGATGCAAAAGGTCTCAGTACCGGCATTCCCCTGCGCAACATATATCTTTCCGATACGCTTGGAATGTGAAAGCTTCCACGCGAGTGCATGTTCGCGCGCTCCACTGCCTACAATAAGAACGTCGGTGTTCACGTTCGTGATTATACCCCCTGTCGCAGGGCCGATATGAAAACACCCGGATGCGGTCCGGGTGATGATTATTCTTTTGTGAGGATCTCAGGCCCGTCTGGCGTGATGATCACGGTATGCTCGGCATGAGCCGCGTGTGAGCCATCTTTCGTGCGATACGAGTGCCCGTCGTCGTCCACAAACAGGTCACCCTTCCCAAGCGTGAACATGGGCTCGATCGCTATTACGAGGTTCTCGACGAGCTCATCGCCGCTCTTTGGCGCACCGAAATTGGGCACATATGGCTCCTCATGCACCTTGATTCCGACGCCGTGGCCTGACAGATTCTTAGGAAATCCAAACTTGTTTGCCTTCGCGTACCGTTCAACCGCGTATCCGATGTCGCCGGTGAAGTTGCCCAGAAGCGCCTGCTCAATGCCAAGCAGAAGCGCTTCGTGTGTACCCTGCACAAGCCGCAAGTCCTCCGGATCGTGTCGTTTTCCGGCAATCACCGTTACCGCATGATCTGTGTACAAACCGGCATGACGAATACCAAAATCGATCGAGACAACATCACCTTCTTCGATGAGCATGTTATTTTCGCTCGCCGGACTATGCACGATGACATCATTTACCGAAACACACAGCGCGGCAGGATAGCCGTGCTTATCATGCTTCCCTTTGTAGCCGAGAAACGCCGGTGTATCGCCGTCTTTATCTACCATTTCGCGCGCCTTCGCTTCGAGTTCGGCAGAGGTAATGCCAGGCTTCACCATTTCGCTGAGAATCCGGACATGTCGAGCAAGTCTGCGCCCGCCTTCGCGCAAAATGTCGATCTGTTCCTGAGATGTTGCGATCATGAGAGATTGAGGGCCTTCAGAATATTTTGATGGATGGTTGCGACGTCCGGTTCGCCGTCGATGACATGAACGACGCGTCCACGCGACTTGAGCATTTCGAGCTGTGGGAGGACGTCTGTTTTGTACCAGCCGAGGCGATTCTTGATACCCTCTTCAGTATCGTCGTTTCGTCCGCGCGCAACGAGGCGCTTGATGACTGATTCTTCCGAAAGCTCGATGGAAATAATCTGGAAATTCTTTCGGCCAAAGAAGGTCATTGCATCATCAAAGGCGCGTGTTTGATCGGCGCCGCGAGCAAGACCGTCGGCAATGATGTGTTCGGTACCCGTCACAAGGTTCTCAACGATTTTCTTGGTTTGGAGGTATGTCGGCATGAAATCCGGCATTCGGTTGCCAGCGTCAATGACAGTGCCGGTGAGCGTGCCGGCAAAGGATCCGGTATCACGAAGCGCCCGGAGCTCCGCCCCCATGTCAATTTTAATGATACCGGTATCTGCCTTAGATTTGAGGAAATCGATAAGCATCTGGACCTGGGTGCCCTTGCCGGCACCCTGGGATCCGAAGAAAAGCACTGTGACGGGTTCCATATCGTTAGAGAGTGTAGCCTTCTTTCTTGATTATTTCCAATACCCGCTCAACCGTCTCGTTGAGGCCCCC
>CAZVMJ010000164.1:0-2045 GCA_964628005.1 uncultured Candidatus Saccharibacteria bacterium
AAGTTTCGGAGCTGCCGACTGATTGCGTCGGCGGTATAATTCCGTGCCTCCGCGGCCGCCACCCATCTCGCGCAACTTTCTATTAATGTATGACCGCACCAATATATAGAGCGTAAGCAGGCCGCCGAATATGATGCCGAGTGTGATGAGAAGAGGTTTGAGCGGCAAAACCCAGAAACTGGTTACTGCCGAGATCGTCTTCTGTCCATCCTCGCCATAGTTCAGCGCAACCACCGCACTGTAGCGGCCAAAAGCAAATCCATCGTACTCCCACGTTGCGGCGTACCGCTTATCGCCCTCGGGAAAGACCGCCGCCGCACTCTCATTCACTTTTACAATACCCACTTTCTGTCCGCGCATATCATTAATTTCAATGAGTCCGTATGGTCGAATGAGCGTATTGCCAAGATTGGCCACACGAACATTGAAATCTATCGTTGGAGATCCGTAAATGATCTTCCCGCTGGAAAACTCTCGCAGTTGTGCATCTTCGCGTGCCTCACCCGCAATACGAAGATTAATGATTGTACCCACTTTGAGTCCGATACCGGATCCGTTTTCGCGCTGTCTCGGCGGACGCGCATCGAGGAAGACACCTCCAAAATGCGATCCCGGTGTTGCGTTCTGAGGAACGCGTATCGTGTACGGCACTTCGCGGGTCTCATTCGGCCCGAGCACTATCGACTCCTGAGATATCTGAATCCAGGTACTGAGTTCATATTCCGTGATTTCTGTTTCGTTAGAAAAAATAGGCAATCCCTGGTCCGTTAACCCGGTGATGTCCTGCGCCGTCAGATAAAAGGTTTTCTCCACGGGCGAGATATTCGTAACCCGAACAGAAAAGGTGTATTCGGCCCCGGGGTTCACTCGATCCTCGACAACTGCCGGCTTAATTTCCACGCCCTCTGAAGCCTGTGCAAATGCATACTGAACGGAAGAAACAAAGAACAAAACCGATGCCAGGAGTACGAGTATCGAAAGTCGGGAATGCGCTGTCATGAGTTTCGGTTAGCGACTATAGTATTGATTACTGTATCACGCCAAAAACAAAACATCCCCGCTTCCGCGGGGATGTTTTGGGAAACCTTTGTTTAGAAGGTCGGGGTTGCTACGTAGGTCAGCGTGTTGGTGTAGTCGGTTGCTGCTTCCTGGAGGGAGGCGATTTCAACCTTGTACGCTACGTACGTCGAACCAATGTCGTCGGTGCTACCGTCGGACGGGCCATTGTGATAGAAGACCTGACGCGCCGTGTTGAAGTTACCGGCATAGAGCGAGGAACCGAACTCGTCACCCGCAGAGAGTGTAGAGTCCTGGCTCGTCACACCGATGTGACCGTAGGTCCATTCCTGGCCAAGCGTGTTGCTCGGTGCAACCCATGAGGTTGGTACCGATGTAGTGGCTCCGTTTGCAAACAGGTCGATATCTGCACCCGTTGCGGAGAGGAGGTTCTGATCCTCAACCACCGTCACAGAGAATCCGTTCGCGGCATTCGTTGTTACCTGCAGACGCTGACCGAGAATCTTCGGTACGGCGGGTGCGAGCGTGCCGAATGCCAGATATGTTGATGATGCGAATCCGGTTGTAGTCTCACCGTTAATCACGGTTGAGGTTGCGGTTCCGGAGATGATGAATGTGAACGTTGTATCAACGGATGCCGTTACAACGACGTCGTCAATGATTGCAACGCGCGTCTCGCCGTAATCACCGTTCGAGCCAGTGATGGTGATGCGGTATGAGCCCGCTGCTGCCGGGTTTGTAAATACCGGTGTTGATGTGCCGAGGTTCAAAACCTTATTACCAGGGTTCACCTGATCGCCGGCGCAAACCGTGAAAACAAGACCTTCGTTACCGGCGTTCGAGTTCATCGTTACCGTAACCTCATCACTGCCGCCGCCGCAGGACGTGACGATTGTCATGCCTGTTGCAGTAAGCTGTGTCGTTGTTGCCGTAATTGAACCAAGACCGAATGCGTTGCCTACCGGGTCAAGGACCACCGCGATGGTCTGACCGGCGGTAGAGGTTGCGGCGGTCGTGTAGCGAAGCAC
>CAZVMJ010000165.1:0-2033 GCA_964628005.1 uncultured Candidatus Saccharibacteria bacterium
CATCACGTGCTTTTCTTGTCTCCGTTTTCGCAGCGTCCGGATTTATCTGACCCACTTTGATGGGCGCGGGTGCCGTACGCGGCGGCAGACCTTCGGTACGGATCTGCTGTATGCGTGTTTGCAGCTCCACGCGTGGATTTGCCATGGATCCCGTTTGCAGCGGCGTCACATTCTGCGTTAATTTTTCCCGCGGCGAGCTTCCTCCTTGCGGCGCAGCATTCCATCCATTCGAGCTACGCGCTCCATCGCGCTTATCCTTCTTCTCTTTTGGCGGCATCACGAATTCCGACTGTTTCTGATTGATCGCCGCTTCCACATCTTTTTTGAGCCTTCCATATTGGGCGCGAGAGGCTGTCACCACATCGTCGCGGTATGAGATGTTTGGTGCTTCGATTGGCGGAATTGTTTCTGCTGAAAACGGCGGACTACCCACCCCATCGATCATGAGTGTCAGATAAATCTGACCGAGGCCGAGACCGACCAGATCTTCTGCGAGGAACGTGGGTTCAAAGACCGTTTTTAGAACTTCTGCGTCGAACGGGCCGACACGAAAACATATCAGAGTACCAATGTTGCCGAACACGGCGTCACGCACCGTTTCTTCCATCTGTTCGATGTATTGGTTTGCAAGCGTGAGCGCCAGCTTATACTTGCGCGATTCCGAAAGAATGTCGGCAAACGCCTGGTTCATCATCGATTGGAACTCGTCCACATAAAAATAGAAACGTGGCAACTTCGCCATTCGGGCCGCCGGCTCATCGGCGCGCGACATCGCGGCAAGGTAAATCTTGACCGTGAGCATGGAACCAAGCAGGCTTGCATTCGTTTCACCCATGCGTCCCTTTGAGAGGTTCACGATAAAAATCTTTTTTTCGTCCATGATCTGGCGCAGATCAAACGAGGATGTTGATTGACCAACAATATGCCGAATGAGCGGGTTTGCCGTGAACTGACCGATCTTGTTCTGAATGGCCGGCGTCGCCTCTGCGGTGTAGCGATCCGTGAATCCCGCAAATTCTTCTGTCCAAAACGCGCGGACAATTGGGTCGGTAATCTTCTCAATCACTGCCTCGCGAAATGTTTTATTCGTGAGCATTCGGTTCACATCGAGCAGTGTGGAGCCTGGATACTCGAGAAGCGCGAGCATCGTATTTTGAAGAATGTATTCCATTCGAGCGCTCCATGCGTCTTCCCAAATGCGCCGAAATGCGCCCATAAGGCCCGAAACAACCAGATGGCGCTTATCGTAGCCGACATCCTCCATCACGTTGAAACCTATCGGGTACTCGGTATCAAACGGCGCAAAGTACACCACGTCTTTTACACGATCCTGTGGGACGAAATCGAGCAATTTTTCTGCGGTGGAGCCATGCGGATCGATGAATGCAATACCTTCACCGTTTTGAATATCCTGGATCGCCATGTTTTCCAACATGGTTGATTTACCCATACCGGTTTTTCCAATGACGTAGACGTGCTTACCGCGATCAACAGCGCGGATGCCAAACATTTCTTTTCGTCCACGCGTATGTGTCGCCGCAAAATACGTAATGCGACGATCTGGATTCGCATGATCAGGATGCAGCGGCTTATGATCGCCACCTCCGTGTCCCCCGTGGTCTGCCATGACTGAAGTATAACAAAGGACGATTGCTCTCCCGATGAAAAACCGACGTGCTATTGATATTGAATATAGAGCGGCTTCGGATTCAGCTTGAGCAATTCAGATGGCGTATAAATACCAGTCGAGGGCGCAAAGAGGTCGTTCTTATAGAAGATTTTGAAGCCGGTGAACTGCACCGGATGCGGAATAATGACATGTTCATAGGTACCCGCCTTCTTCGCGGTCGGTCCCCAACCGTCCATGTGCATTACAATCTGCACTTCAGGAAGCGGTTTGATGAGTCGCGTATTTGTCACCATGTCTTCAGTGAAGCGGTGCACGATGAGCAATTTTGGCGGCAGATCATTCTCCCGCACCAAGCGAGCCAGGAATTCAGCCGCGTAATTGTTATCGGCGGCGTCTATAGTAC
>CAZVMJ010000166.1:0-2015 GCA_964628005.1 uncultured Candidatus Saccharibacteria bacterium
CGGAACCAGTTAATGACATCCCGCAGATTGATGTCGAACGCTACGATGAGTGCCATTACAATGAACGAGATGAGGAAGATGACGGTGGCAGGGGTTGCCACTGCATTCACGATTGGCTTTGAAATCGCATCACCCAACACACCGCCTGCCATAGGGTAGGCAAGGGCAATGAGGCCAAGACCGGAGAGTAAAAAGATTGCCATGGATACCACATGCACCCACGAAACACTGCGTTCAAGCGAGCGAAAAATGAGCACCGCGAGCATGATCATGGAAAGCGGTAGCAGCAGGTACCCAATCCCAAGGAGCCAGAAGAGGCCGTTGTAGAGCGCTGCGCCGAGCGTGCCGCCAATGCCAGCAAGTGCGAGGATTAGGAAGCCGGAGAGGGCAAAAAGAAAAATCGCCACAACGCCACGAATCGCTTCGCTGCTGATTGCCCGATCGTCTCCCGAATCTGATGCCAATTCCTTTTTCTTGGCATTCCTCTTTAGCTTCTCCTTCGCGCGATCTTTCATCTCCGAATCATATCACGCACGCTCGATAGAAAACCGAATTTTTTGCTTGTGTAGAGCCACCAAATGGAGATTACGGACACGGCCTCTTCGCAATAGACGGCTCCATTGCGTTTTTGCCCGTCCTTTATATAATCGCCGGACTTGGTCAATGTCCGTTACTTATATAGGACATTATCAACCTAAAAATGGACGACCATAAAGACATACAAAAGACAGAAAATATCTCCCGATTTTTTGACTCTCAGAATGTCCGTGTTAATCCGTTTGGAGAGAACCGTGCGGCCGATAGGGCATATCGCCGAGGGGAGAGAATTGCGGCGGCTGTCCATTTGCTGACAAATCACATTGAATCGGACGAGCCGCTTCGTGTCGCCGTGCGCCGCGAAGCAACGAATCTCTTGGTCGCCATTATGGGCGTGCGCGATGAAATGCGCGTTTCAAACTCCGGTGAGGTTATTGCGGCACTTTCCCGCATTCGCCACCTTATCTCCTTAGTTCGCATGCTTGCGGTATCGGGCTTTGCGTCAATTCAGAATGTGACCGCAATCGTGGACGCGCTTGATGAGCTTGGAAACTTCATGCAGGTTGCGCAGCGCACAAACTTCTCTGAAAGCGTTACGGTTTCGCGCGATGAGTTGTTGGACGTAGGCGCTTCGGTTGTGCGAACGGCGCCCATGTCGGTAAAAGACGTAAAAGACACTCCAGTTGTCCGCACAGGGGAGGGTGATGCAGTGGCTTCGCGGATGTCTGTTTCAGTGCCTCAGACGCCCGGACAGACCACCGTCCGCGCCCAGAGCATATTGGAAATTCTCAAGACCAGTGGCTCTATGGGCATCAAGGATATTTGTTCGAACCTGCCTGAATACAGTGAAAAGATGATCCAGCGTGAGCTCCTGAGCTTGGTGAGTGAGGGAAAGGTGACCAAAACCGGCCTCAAACGCTGGTCTCGCTATAGTGTGGTCTAATATTTTCGGGCATTTTTCGCCTGAAAGAGTGGTGTTTTCGTGACGTCATATTAATTGACTCCGTAGGTACGGTGCAGTATCCTGCTCCGGTAGCTTGAGATCCGGAAATGGCTTGAATTTAGGCCATTTTTAATCACAAGTTATCCACAAAACGGAGTTTTGCTCAGAACGGCTCAATCAGGCTTCCAGTATATAATTGTGCGAACGTATCCTCATCGATGCGTTGCACAGGGGAGCCTTTTGGCGCTCTGTGTCGCTCTTTGACATATTTATATTGAAACAACGATACGGTGATCGCATCACCATTTTTTCATGTGTCCCGACATATGACTCGGGTCTCATGAATTTCCCGCACATCCGATTTTCCCGACAGGATAGAAATTCTGAACGACACATCCCATTCGCTGCTACTCCCTCTGCTCCGCGTCGACAATTAGCAAGGGGCTTGGGGTTAGCATTAATTATTAGTGGACACTCAATTAAGAGTGTTCGCACAAACGTGTAGGTATTCACGTCGAATGAATACTCGCGCGGT
>CAZVMJ010000167.1:0-2012 GCA_964628005.1 uncultured Candidatus Saccharibacteria bacterium
CCGTCGCTGTAGACGATCCGGTGGAACGGAATCTTTTTTTCGCCGCGATCCCAGGCCTTTGCGAGAATACCGGTGATACTTTGCGCCGCGATTCCCCCGCCACCGGCCGCTTTCGCGATCGCGCCGTATGTCGCGACCTTGCCGGGCGGGATCGAGAGCGCGAGCTTGATCACACGGTCGCTGAATGTCTGCTTCGCCGCTTTGTGCGTCATCGGACGTTCTTCGAACAGCGTCATGCCGACCATCATAACAAAACCGCCCCGTACGGGGCGGTTTTGTGCAAAGCGCTTACGCGCGCTTCTTTGCGGCTCGCGCAGCGAGCATCGTTGCCTTCTTTGCGAGTCGAGCCTTCGTCTTGCGAGACTTCGACTTGCGCGGCGCAATCGGTGAAATTCGTGACATATGCAAGCATCGTACACGAAATGTATACGGCGTCGAACGAGTTATCCCTTACTGACGGTGAACACAAATTTATACGAGCCTGAATCGATCTCAGACGCAACCGCTCGAGCGGGAGTTACTGCTTCAAATTTGATGGTTCGCGTACCGAAGCGAATCGAGCTCTTGAGCACAATTGATTCTGTAATCGATCCCTCGGCACTGGTGAGCTGGACGCGCACCACGACGCGCCCAGGCCACACGCACTGCACACTATTAGGGCACCGACTGTCTTCTTCAACAGAAATCGGAGTCACTGTGACACCGTGACCGGTGCCGGGCGTATCAATCGCAGTCAAAATGGTATCCGAGTAGTCGTCGGGGTCAATCAACATTTCCGTCGTTGAAGCGGTGGTAGACGATGCAATGGTGGTTGTTGCAACCACAGGCGTACTCGTACTCACCACCGATGATAGCGGCGACGCCGGAAACCATCCCCCGACCATGATCCATAAAATACCTACGAACACGCCGAGCGCGGCAGCCGCAAGCACCACCGTTCGTAATCGATCAGTCTTCATGCGTTATACGCGTCGCTGCATCTGGCGAACAGCAACGTACCCTCCCCACCACACGAGCGGGAAGCCGGTGACGGCAAGCGTGATCGGATACCATTGATCCGGCAAGTCCCAGCCGGCTAGTACACCGCCAAGCGCTCCGATGGTCCCGAACACACCGAGAACTGCCACGTACACACCTTGGTTTGATGGCGCAAATCGACCCGTAATATAACCGCCCAAAAAGGTATAGAGACTTCGGTACACAAGTGCAACGACCAGCATCCATGTCGCAAAGACGGAATCGACCGGGGACGGAAACACTCCAACCCACTCAAGAGCCGCGTCCGTTCCGATGGAAAGTGCCGCTACGGTCACAAAACCCGCCACAACCGCCCCGATCCCCTTCACCATATTCATATATGAGTATCGTAGCATGTCTTCATAATCCGATAGCCCAAAGCCCTTAATTCGGCTACGATACCGCGACACATGGCTGAATTCTCTAAGTATGTACGCAGATATGAGGGGCGTGAGTACTTCGTCGCCCCAGTCCTCTTTCTTGCCTACACCAGCGGCATCCTGTTCTCAAATTTCATACTTCCACCGTATGCGGCAATATATCCCTCGCATGCATTTGCGATTGCCGCCGTCTTCTTCGGCGGCCTGCGCTTCGCACCCGTTGCCGGACTTGCCGGATTTGTCGGCGCATTTCTCTCGGGATGGTCAATACCCGCTTCGGCTGCGTTTACACTCTCCGCAATTCTGCAGTCCGCATTTGGCGGCTCGCTGTTACGGGCACTTGAGTTGGACCCGCTCTTCCGTCGACGGCGCGATGTACTGGTACTTATTGGCACCGCTATTGCAGCATCAATCGTACCGAGCCTCATCACCATGATTGGGTTTGCGATTGCGGGAAGCCCCGAGGGCGGCGTCGTTGCAGGGTATCGCTTTATTTCAGAAATTGCAGTGCAAACTGTACTGCTTCCGTTTCTCTTGCGCTGGTTTGCAAAGCCGCAATTCAGCAGAACGGTGCGCGAAACCATGGAAACTTTTGCAGCCTTCACGTCACTCATT
>CAZVMJ010000168.1:0-2010 GCA_964628005.1 uncultured Candidatus Saccharibacteria bacterium
CTTCATCCGTTGCGCCACTTTCTTGTGTTCGTGGTCGCGTTTTTCCCATGCTTCCGCAAGCTTTGGGTTTTGCATCGGTCTCTAGTTCCTCTTCCTCCACACCACCAGATGTGATGTGGGGGAGAAGGAGGCGAAGGGCGGTCTGTTGCCCTTCGCTCCGGCCGCCGAAGCGGGAAAGAGCTAGTCTTTGCGCGTATGCACGTTCTTCGTGTACGCGATGATGTTGAGGAGACCGAAGAAGAACGCCGCGACGAACAGGATGTCCGAAACGTCGCGCATCTTCGGATTTTTCAGTGCAACTGAGCCGATGCCCCCGAGGATCGCGACAACAAGACCGGTCACCCACAGGATCATCCACACGCGCTCGTACCGAGTCAAGAAGTTCAGAAACGGATTCATGCGACCTCCTCAGTCGATGATGTCGTCTATCGCATGCTGCAACAGACAGAATATAATTATACGATAAATGTGTCCCGTGTCAAACATGGGATATGGCTCAACCGTGCGATATGTCTGTTGGGTAGTGCAGTGCTCAGAGAGGTACAATGGGCAGATGAAGGGTGTGCGGGGCAATGAGAAAGACGCAGACATAAAGCACTGCAAACAGTGCGGCCGTCCCTTTGCTAACCGCAAGCGATGGCGCTCGCGCGGTTTGTGGGGCCAGGTTGTATATTGTTCCGACCGATGCCGTCGTGCCGCACGAGCTGTATGAAAGAAGTCACACTGATCTATCCGCACCAATTGTTTACCGTGCACCCTGCTGTTATGTCGGGGCGTCCTATTTATGTAATTGAAGATCCACTTTTCTTTTCGCAGTACGCATTTCATAAACAGAAGCTCGTATTGCATCGCGCGAGCATGAAAGCGTATGAAGCGCGGCTGCGCGAGGTTGGGCATGGCGTGCGGTATGTTCCGCATGCAGAAGCCCTGGATGACGCGTGGCTCACGCGTACGCTCGTGCAAGAAGGTATTGAAGTGATACATGTGGCGGATGTGGTAGACGACTGGCTGCATAGAAAAATCATGCGATCTATCGGCACCGAGCGAACCCTAAAGATTCACGACACTCCACAATTTCTTTGCACAGACGCTGAAGTGCGCGACTACTGGGGAACAAACAAAAAGCATCTGCAGCATACGTTCTACGTGTGGCAACGAAAGCGACTTCGCGTAATGGTGAAAGACGACAAGCCCGCAGGAGGCGCATGGAGCTTTGATGCGGAGAATCGAAAGAAGCTTCCGGTACATGTTTCGCTTCCGAGCGCGTACCGCACCGACACCTCTCCATTTATTTCCGAAGCGATCGGCTATGTGGAGACACATTTCTCTGCGCACTATGGCGTGAGCGAACCTTTTTCCTACGCCGTAACGCACGAAGAAGCGCGGGTGCGTCTGAGTGCATTTCTTGCCGAGCGATTTGCATCATTTGGCGCGTATGAAGATGCGATCTCGGTGCGCGGACATGAGCTGTTTCACAGCGTGCTCTCGCCGTATTTGAATAATGGATTGCTCACGCCGCGCGAAGTGCTGGATGCGGTGCTTTCGTATGCAGAAACGCACGCAATACCGCTGCCGTCGCTTGAGGGGTTTGTGCGGCAGCTCATTGGGTGGCGCGAGTTTGTGCGCATGGTGTATGTGTGCGACGGCGCACGTATGCGAAATCAAAATGCGCTACGGGCGACGCACAAGATCCCGGATTCGTGGTGGAGCGGCACCACCGGCGTGATGCCGATTGATCAGATGATCGCCACGCTACAGAAGCATGCCTATACGCATCACATTCAGCGGCTGATGGTAGCAGGCAATTTGATGACACTGCTCGGATTTGATCCGCACGAGTGCTATCGCTGGTTTATGGAGTGGTATATCGATGCGTACGATTGGGTGATGGTGCCGAATGTGTATGGCATGGCGCTGTTTGCCGATGGCGGCACCATGACTACAAAACCATACGTCTCGTCTTCAAACTACCTTCGAAAGATGTCTGATTATCCGCACGGAGATTGGGAA
>CAZVMJ010000169.1:0-1994 GCA_964628005.1 uncultured Candidatus Saccharibacteria bacterium
GCCAGCACCTCATCGAGCGTTCCGTAACGCGCCGCCGAAGATTCCAATGAGCGATTCGGGTACAGATCAAACATGCACACTTGCATACCGAAACCCTGTGCAATCTGCACTACGTTGCGCCCGATTGCACCAGTGCCAATTACCCCGATCGTTTTGCCAAATAAATCAAAACCATTGAGACCGGCAGTGGAAAATGCCCCCTCATCACGCACGCGCCGATACCCTTCAGGAATGCGACGAGACAGGCTCAGCAAGAGCGCAAATGTGAACTCTGCAACAGTATGCGCGCCGTAGCGGGCCACATTCGTTACGGTGATCCCCTTGGACTTGGCGTGCTGTACATTGATGTGATCCACGCCAGTTGAGCGCGTAGATATCAGCTTGAGGCGCGGCATCAGATCAATGATCTCTGCAGTCACGCTCGAGGACACAAAGACACACAGCGCCTCAGCATCTGCATGCGCTCGCACGAAGTCAGGCGAAATGCTTTCGCCTGAATACACAAGTTCATGCGCAGAAAGATCGCCGCTAAAGAGCGTTTTAAGCTGATCATCCGCGTCAGTTACCAGTATTTTCATACTCGAATTGTATCACTGCAAAAAGCCGACACCTGCGAACAGGCGTACGCAGTGCGGTGATCATTACGCACGCGATGTCGCAATACCAAATCGCTCTTTGGTAATCGCCGCTTCCGTGCGGTGATCACACATGGGTGCCGGGTAGCCAGCTGCCTGACGCTCCTCACCAATCTCATCGTGAATAGCATCGGTATTGAGCGCCGCAAGCTCAGGTACCCACTTCTTGATGTACGCACATTCGGCATCAAATTTCTTCTGTTGCAGCCATGGATTAAAGATGCGAAACCATGGCGATGCATCGCACCCCGTGCCCGCAACCCACTGCCAATTGCCGTTGTTTACCGCGGGATCGTAATCGGTGAGCTTTTGCGCAAAATACTTCTCACCCCACTGCCAATTAATATGCAGGTCTTTAATGAGAAATGACGCCACAATCATGCGCACGCGATTGTGCATGTAGCCAGTTGCCGCAAGCTCGCGCATACCCGCATCCACAATCGGAAACCCGGTCATGCCGCGCTTCCACGTTTCAAACATCTCTGCATCTTCATTCCATTTGATGCGATCAAATTCTTGGCGATACGCACCCGTATACACGCGGGGCGTGAGCGCTGCAACCGTGGTAAAGAAGTCGTGCCATAAAAGCTCTCGCATAAACGATGTCGGCGTCGGCATATGTAAACGCGCGTAGTGATAAATCTCGCGAATTGAAAGCGTGCCGAATTTTATATGCGCAGAAAGGAGCGAGGTGGCGTGTATTGCCGGAAAATCTCGATCCGTGGCATACGTGCGATTTTCGTTCAGTGAGCGAAGCGCCTGCTTTGCTGCCGTTCTTCCTCCTGATACCCGAAGCTCCTGCTTCGAGGGCACTAGTTGGTCTACGAGATCAGCGAGCATGTATCCGCCGTCCTGCGACGCAAAGACCGTATGCGGTAAACGACGCGGCTCCGGTGTGGGCAGTCCTTCAACGGCGACACGGTAGTGCGTGTATACGCTGTACGGCTTTCCTTCTTTGCTAACCACGGTGCCGGGCGCGTGCAGCGTAACGTCATGCTCTGCAATCATCTGCACGCCTGCTTTTTCGCACACCGCATCAATTGACGCGTCACGCGCGACTGAAAACGGCGTGTAGTCTTTGTTATACGAAACCGCCGCCGCACCCGTTGCGCGGATCAAATCCGCAATCACCTCTTCCGCAACTCCACGACATACATGCAAAGCCGCTCCCCTTTCACGAAGTGCCGCATCAAGATCCGTGAGCGATTCGCACAGCATCTGCAGCCCCGGCGCACTTTGATACGGGTGCGAACCAATCTGGCGATCGTCAAAAATGAACACGGGCAAAATGGTATCGACCGATGCGGCGAGCGCGTTCAGCGCCGTATTGTCTTCCACGCCAAGATCGCGTCGAAAAAT
>CAZVMJ010000170.1:0-1989 GCA_964628005.1 uncultured Candidatus Saccharibacteria bacterium
CCTCCCCCCTGATCGACGGCGATCAGGCCATCACGATTACACGTGATCAGAGACCCGATCTTGTCCTTCTGGATATCCTCCTTCCCCGAAAGAACGGCTTTGAAGTCCTCGAAGCACTGAAGGCGGATTCCCAGCTTGCGCAAATTCCCGTGGTAATCCTTTCGAACCTCGGACAGCCTGAAGATATCCGCAAAGGACGCGAGCTCGGCGCCGTTGATTACATGGTGAAAGTTGAGTTCGAACCGAAGCAGATTGTCTCTAAAGTGCGTACGCTTCTTGCCGTCTAGTTCGTATGTGGAGCATTGTCATGGCGGTCAATTCATTCGTCGTATGGCCGATTTCGGTCATTTTCCTTGTGTACTCGATCGGCCGAATGGTGATCTTTTTTGACTGGAAGACCTTCGTGCTTGCCGCGATTATTTTCGGTGTCTGTACGGGCGCGCAGATGGTTATCGGTGTGCTCGCCGACTAAGTTTGCTCCCTCTTTTTTTTCGTAGTACAATCCGCCCCGATAGCGGGGTGGAGCAGTAGTAGCTCGCCAGGCTCATAACCTGGAGGTCGCGGGTGCAAGTCCCGCCCCCGCAACAAGAAACAAAAACACTCCCTTCCGGGAGTGTTTTTGTTTCTTTGTGGGAGTAACAGTGTAGCTGTTACGGGCGGGACTTGCAGGGCTTTGCGTGGGTTCCCGTCAGCAGACGGGATCGCAAAGCCAGGGCCGAGAAATGAAAGGCCGCGACGGCGGCCTTTCATGTTCTTGGCCAAGCCCTCCCCGCAACCCCACCGTGCACGCGTTATTCCACAAACCGGAACTCGCGAAACACCTTTTCGTAGAGCGCAATCACACGCCGCGCTTCACGATTATCGAGATGCTGCATGGAGCCCTGGTGCGCAATGGAATTTCGCATCTTGTGCGCCTCCCATGCAAGATCAATGGTTTTCCAATCAGCGCGATCCACTTGTTTCATCTTGTCTGCCATCGTCTCACCTCTATACGCGAGTACATCAAGCAATTCATTCAGCAGAATATCCGCTTCAAGGATTGCGAGGCGCCAGGCCTGCTCATTTTCTGAAGACACCTCCTCTTTTATACGATTCCATCGCAACTGCACCTTCGACACATCCTGCGCAGCAACTGGCTGCGCTGACGCCCTGAATCGCTCCTCCTCGTATTTTCGAATTTGGAGAATGCGTATCACCGAGTAGATGACCCCCGCCATGAGAAAAAGCGAAAGAAGCACGGACAAAATGACCAACGTTCCCCACCAACGAAAGAGCTGATCAACTGCGCCCGGTTGTGCGCTCGCGCTTAAAAAGTTTACAAACTGCTCGGTTGTCACCGGCTGCGTAATCGGTGTAACGATCGGATTGGTAGAACCGATATCAGGCGCCGTACCGGCAAGCACCGCAACGGTAGCCGGCACATACCGGAAAAGAATGTCGCCCGCGTACATAACGAGCCAGCCGATTGAATAGCCGGCAGAACCTGCATCCATACGACACAGTATACAGCGCTCTTAGCGTTCAATGTCGCGCCCTATTGCAAACAATGTGTTTTCTTTACCGTGTGCGGCAATCGTCTGGAATCCGATGGGAAGCGTGCTGCCGTCGCGTACAACCGTACCCATTGGCTGCGAAATAGACGGCACACCGGCAAGATTCACCGGCACCGTAAAGATGTCTTCCACATAGAGCGACAAAGGATCAGCATTCTTTTCTCCAAGCTTGAATGCCGGAGACGGCGTCGTCGGCATGGCGATTGCATCAACCCCCGCATCAAACACTGCACTCATTTCATTGCGGATCATTGCACGCACCTTCTGAGCACGGCGGTAATACGCATCGGCGTATCCCGAAGAGAGCACGAAGCTGCCGATTAAAATTCGGCGCCGCACCTCCTTTCCAAAGCCCTGAGCGCGCGTTTTTTCGTACACAGCACGAATTTCATCGGCAGGAACAGAAAGACCATAGCGAATACCATCAAATCGAGCG
>CAZVMJ010000171.1:0-1984 GCA_964628005.1 uncultured Candidatus Saccharibacteria bacterium
GTCGAAAGGCACCGAGAGTTCGAATCTCTCACCCTCCGCAAAGGTAATGAGCTGGCTACCGATCTGGTGGTAGGATGGTCCCCATGTCTGAACGCTTCAAAATTAAAGACGGGCCGTGCGATGTTGTGCTTGATGAGGCAAAAGGAGCAAAAGAAGTCGTAGTGTTTCTGCCCGGGGTGCGTGGAGGCGCGAACACAAAACGTTTTGATCCTCTCGTTGACGCGTGTCTCGATGCAGGTATCTCGATTGCTCGCGTGGACGCGTGGAAAGATAATGTTGATATCGGCAACAAGAGCCTCAACGATATTTACGACGGCGTTCTTGGCACCATAAAAAGACTCAAAGAAGAAGGTTATAAAACGTTCTACGGAATCGGAAAGAGTTTTGGTGGAACCGTAATACTCACCACGCCAACAACGGCGTTTAAAAAAATTGTTCTATGGGCTCCCGCCCTGCGCGCCACAGAAACAGGCGGCACGCTTTCCCGATACGAATCGGCGAAGCTCAAAACACTCCCATCGATGAAGGCGCTCACAGCCGATCGGGATACGCTTGGTGATTTCAAAACCCCGGCGCTCATTATTCATGGAGATGCTGATGAGATCGTTCCCCTCGCCAACTCTGAGCTCCTCGTAGATATGCTCCCAAAGGCAAAACTCACTGAAATTGAAGGCGGCGATCATGCACTTGCAGACGCAACACACGAGGCCGCCGTACTGCGGGCGACCATAAAATTTCTCAGCACATAAAACGTTGCGGCCGCCCTAGGCGACCGCTCCGAATCTTTGTTCACGTCGGCTGCCTGCCGCGTGTATATGACGCGGCTTTGCCGCGCTTCTTTTTCTTCTGGCGCGCCCGCACCAGCGCCATGAATCGTTCGCCGTCTTCTTTGGTCGGCGAACCTGAAAGCAATGCGCGCACCGGCAAATGGTCGGGAAACCGTTCCCGTCCGATTGGTGCATTCGGGGAAGGTATTTGTGTATTGCGACGTTTCTTTCCCATTACAACACTCCCTGCCACTACAATCCTTCCGCACTATACGCCCGAACGCATTCCGCGCAACGCGGCAATGCGCTCCTCGACAGGCGGATGCGTTGAGAACAAACGCGTGAGAAACGATGTTGCCCCTGCAGCACCAAACGGATTCGAGATATACAAGTGAGCCGTGGCGCTCGATGCATGCGAGAGCGGGGCACCATAGGAAGAGATTTTCTGCAGCGCCGAGGCAAGACCGTCAGGATAGCGGGTCATGAGTGCGCCGGTTGCATCGGCGAGAAATTCTCGCTTCCGTGAAATGGAAAGCTGAATGAGCTGCGCAGCAATCGGTGCAATGATGATACCCACTACACCGAGCACCAAAACAATCGGATGCACTTTATTGTCGCGATCACCACCAAAAAAGCTCACGCGCAAAAACATGTCCGCAATAACAGAGAGGAATCCGGCGAGCACTACTGCAACGGTCATCACGAGAATGTCCCGGTTTCCAATGTGCGCGAGCTCGTGCGCAATGACTCCCTCAAGCTCTGTTTGATCCAACACCGAAAGGAGCCCCGTCGTAACCGCGACCACCGAGTGTTTCGGTCCACGCCCCGCGGCAAACGCGTTTGGCGCCGGGTCTTGAATCACATACACGCGTGGCTTTGGCAGGCCAGCAGTGATAGAGAGATTTTCAACCATGCGATGCAACTCCCGAAACTGCTGCAGATCGGCCTCGACGGCACCCGCGGACGAAAGCGCGATGCGGTCCGAAAACCAGTAGGCAGTAATGTTCATACCCACGGAAAATAGAACCGCAAACCAGAGAATGAACGGGTTATTGAGATACTGGGCGGCAAACCAGCCGACCGCCATAATAAGAAGGAAGAACCCGAACATAAGAGCCCAGGTTTTCGCAATATTGCTGCTTTGATGCGTGTAGAGCGATGCCATATACCCACAGTATAACAAAGTGGGTTTACCAGCTGCCACCGCCGCCACCGCC
>CAZVMJ010000172.1:0-1925 GCA_964628005.1 uncultured Candidatus Saccharibacteria bacterium
GCTGAGCCTGTAACCAAGCCCTTCACAAGCTCAGCAACAATCGCTCCGAGGATAAGAATGAGTGCAGCGACAATGACCTGCGGAAGGTAGAGCAGTACAACCGTCTGCAAGAAGATCGTAACGCGCGTGAGACCGAGAATGTCGAGAGAGGCTACCAAGAACACGAGCACCACAAACCACTGCACGAGCGTACCCAGCAACTCGCCAACATCAAGGTGGAATCCAGCATGCTTTGCAGCATCATCCATCCCGGCAGCCTTGAGTGCATCATTAATACGAAGCACGCGAACTACTTCAATAACCAAGCGGTACAAAATAACACCGACAATCCAGCCGATGATAAACACAATCACCGCAGCGAGAATCGCCGGGAGAAATTGTGCCACCGTGAACCAGAGATCACTCCCCGATCCGCGTACCGCATCAAACGATTGAGTAACAATCATATAAATACGTAACTTTTAAACAGAGTAATTACGGATTCGACCCCGTATGCCGTAATTCTAGCAATGGGGTGCACGCAGAGAGCCCTCGTGTGGGGGCCGTGTGGATAGTATGAGATGCCCTGCAAATTACAGCAGACGAGTTCGATCGAGGAGCACTACGTGCGGAAAATCGAGCGTGTCGCGAATGAGGCGATCCTGCACCGTGAGGCGGTAGCGGAACTCCGGTGTCGAGAATGCAGCATATCGGATTTCACGACCAAACGCTGGCTCGAGCGAGCGCACGGCCTGTTCAAGCTTGCGCTCATTCAAGGTGTCGGACGCAATCACCAAGTCTGCCGGGCGCGATTCATCGCCCATAAATGTTCCTGAAAGTATAACGGCTGAAATTTTCCCGCCGCGCTTCAAAGCACCAACAATGCTGTCGTAGTGTATTGGAGAAACTTCGTGAATGAATGACGAGATGGCACGGAGGTGCTTAAACTCGCTGTTTATCGTCCACGCTGCCACCTTCGCATTTCCTTTTACTGTTCGCTTCGACTTATTCGCAAGCGTGATCGTAAGCGCGCGCGAAGACTTTACAATTCCAAGCTTCACAAGCGACTTCACTTCTTTCAGCGCTGGCTTGGCGGAAACGCCGCTGCGCTTCACGATGTCAGTGATGGTCATGACGTCGTTCGGGTTGAATACAAACACGCGCAAAATGCGCGCCCGATACTTGTTGCCGAGGAACGTAGGGAGAAAATCATCTTTCATTACGGTAGCCATGTATTCATACTACTACCCCGTTTCAGGCCGTTTTGGCGTGAAGTGTGGATAGGCCCACCCCCTCAGGCGGCAGAAAAGAAAAAGACCCACCGAAGTGGATCTTTCTCTTTGAGGGGAAAATTACTTAAGGGTAACTTTGCCGCCTGCTTCCTCAACCTTCTTCTTGAGGGCCTCAGCATCCTCCTTCTTCATGCCCGTCTTGAGCATAGCCGGAGCTGACTCAACAAGGGTCTTGGATTCAGCGAGACCGAGAGCCAACGCTTCCTTAACAACCTTGATGACGGCGATCTTCTGCTCGCCAGCTGCAGTGAGTTCTACATCGAACTCAGACTTCTCTTCCGCTGCTGCACCACCTGCTGCCGGACCGGCAACGGCGACTGCTGCTGCAGAAACACCCCACTTTTCTTCGATAGCCTTCACGAGCGTGTTGAGCTCGAGAATGGTCATCTTTTCGACTGCTTCAATGATCTGATCCTGTGTCATATCAATATTGAATGATCGTTATTAATTTGATTTTGTACCCGCCACTGCATTGAGCACAATCGCGAAGCGCGTACGCGGTGAATTGACCACGTTTGCAAACATTCCGCGGAGCACCTGCATGGACGGAATCGTCGCGATTTCTTCCATCTGCGCCTTATCGACGATCTTATTCTCGAAGATACCTCCGAGGATCTGAACGCGATTGGTGAGCTTCTTTCCGAATTCGTGTAC
>CAZVMJ010000173.1:0-1266 GCA_964628005.1 uncultured Candidatus Saccharibacteria bacterium
GCGCAAGCATCTTTGAACCTCCCGCTGCGAGCATCGCAGCCGATGAGAGATTGAAGGTGGTTGCTGAACCATTTACCACGGTCGGTGCGTTCGAGAGAATTGTGTTCAGATTCGTCGCATCGCGTACGACGCAGCCCACGAGGTTCGCCGTGGAGTTATTGGCGCTCGCCGTAATCGTGAGCGGAATGGACATCACATTGAAGTTCGCTCCCGTTGCGCCGAGCGAGATGTTCGCAAGCGTTACATCCTGAGAACCGGCCGGCACTGATGGCGCGGTATCAAGATTGACGCGCAATACCGGACCCATCGCGACCGATCCTGCATTGATCGTAAAGATCGAGCCTGCCGCTGTAGAGGATGCAACATCGCAGCGCACCGTGAGAGTTGTGGTGCCGGTTGAGGCATTCACACTAAGCGGCGAGTTGAGCGAAAAGGTATTCGCACCTGAACCGATTGTGTTTACAACATTCGAGCCGGTGGTGAGCGAATTTCCGTTTGCGTTATAGAGCTGACATGCCGAAAGATTTCCGGCCTGACCCCCATTGGAGCCCGTGATGGTAATAGGAAGCGAAGTAACCGTACCGCCGCCCTGAATACCCGTGAGGGTGATCGTGCCGAGACTCACGCCGGAGCCGGCTGACACCGCTGACGTATTCGGCGATGCGCTTACATTCACGCTTCCCGCGGTTTGCGCCGCCGCACCCCCTGCCGCAAGGACAATTGAGAGTGCAGAAAACAGAACAAGTTTCTTGATAGACATATACATGGCATTACGCTTCTAATAACGCGGCCACATCCCTTCCATGCCGGGATTGGTGTAATGGGCATACTGCGCAACGTGCGCGTGTGCCGCGTAGGAACAGTAGACACTACCCCGCATTAAGGAGAGGTGAAGATTTTCATGAGAGCGCGACATATCATCAACCGTCGCTCCAGTGTGCATTCATACGTCTGCTATGATGGCGGGCATGGCAACCAAGATTCGTAAAGCAATCATCCCTGCAGCGGGCTACGGCACACGCTTCCTCCCTGCAACCAAGGCGTCACCGAAGGAAATGATGCCGATCGTTGATAAGCCGGTTATTCAATATGTCGTCGAAGACGCAGTGAGCGCCGGTATTGAAGACATCCTTATTGTGACCGGTGCACAGAAACGATCAATCGAAGATCACTTTGATAATTCCTTTGAACTTGAAAAGCGCCTGGAAGATGCGGGCAAAAACAAAGAACTTGAGCAGATTCGCGCAATCGCAAACCTCGCCAACT
>CAZVMJ010000173.1:1276-1903 GCA_964628005.1 uncultured Candidatus Saccharibacteria bacterium
AAAAGGACCACTCGGTAATGCAACACCGATTTGGAACGCGCGCGATTTCGTAGGCAACGAGCCCTTCCTCGTGCTGTGGGGAGATGACTTCTTCTCCGCAACGCCGAGCCGCTCACAGCAGTTGATAGATGCGTACACAACGCACGGCGGCAGCGCGATCCTCTCATCCATTCGAACAAAAAAGCCGGAAGACTACCGACGATACGGCTTTGCATCAGGCACGGAGAAGACAGACGGTCTCATGAAAATTAAACACGTGGTTGAGAAGCCGGGTGTCGGTGGCACGGATTCGGATTACGCGCTTGTTTCGGTCTATTTGTATGAACCGGTTATCTTTGATGCTATAGGCGAAGCAATGAAACGTCTCGAGGAGGAAGGCGGTGGGCGCGAATTAGTCTACGTCAACGCGCTCAATATATTGCTCGAGAAGAATCACGACCTCTATGCCCTCGAAATCAAAGAAGGCACCTACTACGACTGCGGCAATAAATTGGATTACCTCAAGACAGTCGTGGAGTTTGGGCTGAAGCACCCGGATACGAAGGACGGGTTCGCCGAATTCATCCGCTCAATTCAGAAGTAAATGGCTCTATGAAGCCATATAAGAGGCGCTTCACAGGCGCCTCT
>CAZVMJ010000174.1:0-1897 GCA_964628005.1 uncultured Candidatus Saccharibacteria bacterium
AGCGGGAGTACTGCGAGAATCGCTGACGACCCGCATCACCCTCTTCCTGATACATCTCCTTGAGGCGCGGAACGAGAATTGTCATGAGCTGCATCACGATCGATGCCGTAATGTACGGACCGACGCCAAGCATCACAATTGAGAGATTCGAGAATCCGCCTCCGGAGAAGATATTGAGCAGTCCGAAGAACTGGTTGTTCGACAGGAATGCCTCGAGCTGAATCGCGTCCACGCCCGGTGTCGGGATTGCCGCAAGCAGTCGGAAGACCACCAACGCACCGAGCACGAAGAGAATGCGGCTGCGCAACGTCTCGTCTTCGAAGACGAGCTTTACCTTTCGGACGAATGATTCAAACATAGAGGTTTGTTAGGCTACCGAGCCACCCGCCTTTTCGACAGCGGCTTTCGCCTGTGCCGTTACGCGGAGACCCTTGAATGAGTACTTCTTTGACGTTTCGCCTGCCACGATGGTTACACCCTGGCGCGATTTCGAGAGACCCTTCTCGAGGATCATCTTCTTTGTCACCTCGCCAGCACCGAACATCTGATCGATCTTCGTGAGCGAGATTGCGCGATTCGAGAGACCCGGGATAACGGTTCGGCCGCGGTTCTTACCATAGCCTCGTCGCTTCGGGAGCTTCTTGATGATGTCGCGCATTTCCGGGCGCACCTTGTGACCAGCGCGCGCGGTCTGGCCCTTGCCGCCGCGACCCGACTGCTTTCCGCGCGTCGAGCTCTGGCCGCGACCGACTCGTCGGTACGGGCGCTTGCCGGTTCGTTTGAGTTGATTGAGGTTTGCCATATTACTTCATTGCGATCGTCTTAAGCGCCGTGATTGCTGCACGCGCATTGTTGATCGGATTCTTAGATCGAGACATGAGCTTAGCCGTGACGTCTGAAACGCCGGCGAGCTCAAGCACGGTTCGTACCGAAGAACCTGCAACGAGACCGCGTCCCGGTGACGGTCGGATTTCAACGACCGATGCGCAGTACTTTGCTTCCACGTTGTGCTTAATGGAGCGGTTCTTGGTGAGATTGAGGCTGATCATGTGGCGCTTTGCTGCGCGGCTCGCCTTTTCAATTGCAAGCTGCGTGTCTGCTGCCTTTCCGACGCCGACGCCGACGCGACCCTTCTTGTCGCCGAGCACGATTGCAACCGAGAAGTTGAATCGGCGACCACCTGCCATAACTCGGGCAACGCGGCGAATGCCGATCATTTTCTGTGCAAATTCAGAGCGCTCGCGTTCCGGGCGGTTACCGCGTCGGTCACCTCCTCGTCCACGCGGACCTCCGCGTCGGTCGCCGCCACGATTGTCGCGGCCGCCGCGCTGCGGGCGGTCACCCTGTGCACCGGCTGCCGGTGCGGCTGCCGTATTCTGCTGTGTGTCTTCTGCCATAGTGATTGGTGATTAAAATTCTAGTCCTGCCGATCGAGCTGCATCAGCGAATGCCTTGATAGTACCGACGTACTGGAAGCCGCCGCGATCGAAAACGACCGCCTTAACCCCCTTCTCGCCTGCGCGCTTTGCGAGCGTACCTGCAGCAAGCTCTGCGCGCTCGCGCGGAGTCTTGCCCTTTTCGTCAGCCGATGAGACAGCCGCGAGCGTGATGCCCTTGGTGTCGTCGATGATCTGCGCGGTAAGGCGCGTGTTCGACTTGTAGACCGAGAGTCGCGGTCGTGCCTCAGTGCCTGAGACGCGTGCGCGCACACGGTTGTGTCGTCGTTCCCTCTGTTCTCGTTTAGTGAGTGCCATACGCTAATGATTATTATCCAGCTACCTTCTTACCCTGCTTCTGGCGTACGACTTCGCCTTCGTAACGGATGCCCTTGCCCTTGTACGGTTCCGGCTTCTTCTTGGATCGGACGGTTGCAGCGAATTCGCCGACAACTTCCTTG
>CAZVMJ010000175.1:0-1869 GCA_964628005.1 uncultured Candidatus Saccharibacteria bacterium
TGCAACGGTAGAGGTGCGTTTCCGTCCGAGCTATTTTCCCTTTGTGGAGCCGGGTGTGGAAGTGGATATGCGCTTGGTGGGCGAAGACGTGCCGGAGAAGCTGCGCGATAAATGGATTGAAATGATGGGGGCTGGCATGGTGCACCCGAGTGTATTGAAGAACGCCGGTATTGATCCAGAGAAATATCAGGGCTTTGCGTTTGGTATGGGGCTCGATCGCTTGGCGCTTTTGCGCTGGGGTATTGATGACGTGCGCTTGATGCACTCCGCCGATTTGCGATTCATAAATCAGTTTTAGCTATGAAAATCTCTCGCGCCTGGCTGCAAACACATTTTGATTCTTCGCTTCCGACGGAAGCGGAGCTTGCCGACGCGCTGACCTTTCATGCATTCGAGATCGACGGCATTGAAGGCGATGTGCTTGATGTAAAAATCACCGCAAATCGCGGCCATGATTGTCTTTGCTACCGCGGCATCGCGAAAGAAATTTCAGCAATTACGGGCATGCCCATGAAAGCCGACCCGCTGAAGATTAAAGCGGAGCTCACGCCAAAAACAGATGCCGTCTCGGTCACGATCGCTGAGCCGTCTTTGTGCTATCGCTTTACGGCCGGATATATCAAAGGCGTTTCAGTTGGCCCGTCGCCGGAGTGGCTGCGCGTAGCGCTGGAAGCGCAGGGGCAGCGTTCCATAAATAACGTGGTGGATGCAACCAACTACATTATGTTCAATCTTGGTCAGCCGCTGCATGCATTTGATGCAGGGAAGCTCACCGAAAAAGATGGTCGCTATGCGTTTACGGTGCGCCGTGCGGGGGCAGGAGAGAAAATCATCGCGCTCGATAATAAGGAATACACACTCACGGATTCGATGCTTGTTGTTGCTGATGCGCATTCAGGTGCAGCTGCTGGCATTGCCGGTGTGAAGGGCGGTTTGCCTGCGGCGGTAAATGAACAAACGAAAGACATCATTCTTGAAGCCGCAAACTTTAACGGCGTATCGGTTCGCAAAACGGCCGCCGCGCTGAAGTTGCGCACGGATGCATCGGCTCGTTTCGAGCAGGTGCTTTCTCCGGAGCTCGCGGCATACGGCATGAAGGCGGTGGCGCAGCTTATTTTGGAAATCGCCGGCGGAGAACTGGTGGGCTTTCTTGATGAATATGTTGCGCCGCAGAAAATTGAACCGGTTTCCGTAACAGTCTCAAAGGTAAATGCGGTACTTGGCACAACGCTCACACAGGCAGAAATTGAGCAGTCGCTTACGCGCCTCGATCTCTCACATATGGTGACAGGGGAAACCATTACCGTGACACCGCGCTTTGAGCGCCTTGATCTCACCATTCCGGAAGATCTCATTGAAGAAATCGGACGCATTGTGGGCTACGACAAGGTGGCAGAAGTACCGCTCCCGCCTGTTGCGCAGCGTGCACCGGTAAACGAAACATTTGCGCGAGCGGAAAACGCACGCGCCGAATTGACGGCACAGGGATACTCGGAAGTATTCACCTCCGTCTTTACCGACACAGGCGATGTGGAGGTACTCAATAAAGTGGGCGGCGATAAACCGCATCTGCGAAAAGATTTGTCGGGCCTCAAAGAGGCGCTTGAGCGCAATGTGCGCATTAAGGATTCACTCGGCCTCAAAGAAGTGAAGCTGTTTGAAATTGGCGTGGTGTGGAGTGCTGCGGGTGAATCGATGCACATCGCAACCGTTTCGGAAAAGAAGCCATTTGAAGAAAAAGAGCTCTCTGTATATGCGCCAACAATGCCCGAGAACCTTCCGGGCTCAGTACTCGAGCGCTACAAGCCGTTTTCAAAGTATCCGTTTATCGTGCGCGATGTTGCGATGTGGACGCCGGCCGGCACCGCC
>CAZVMJ010000176.1:0-1851 GCA_964628005.1 uncultured Candidatus Saccharibacteria bacterium
GTCCCGCCGACGATCTACCCGCCGATTCAGTACTACCCGCCGAACATCCCGGTCTCGTACATCCCGTACACGGGTGAGGGAAGTCTGTTGGGTAACATCATCTTCTTCTCGCTCATTGTTGCGGCGTCGCTCTCGGGCGCATACCTCATCCTCTACTCGCAGGGAGGTGCCGTGCAGATGTTGCGCAACGCGGGATTGGTTCGCCGATCCTCAAACTGGGCCTAAATCCTCACAGATATGCCGCCCCGGGCCATGGAGCCGGGGCGGTTTGACATACTTGACAAATGTGGGGTAATGCGGTATTATAGCGCTATGAACAACGGTTTTTCCGATCACATCAACAACCAGAAGCCGCCGTTCGCTGTCTTTCTTTCAGCGACGATCATTCTCTTTGTGCTCACGCTTTCCGCGGCCGATTCTGTTGGATTGGTGCCTGATTACCTTGATGCAGACGCTCCAGTGCGTGCAACAGAGACGCTCGCAGTGAGCGACCTGCCGGAACTTGGCGAAGAAGAAGTAAAGCCGGTGGAAACGGTTATGGAGACACCGCGCGAAACAGCGCCACTCGCGCTTACCAAGCCGGCACGCATCGTGATTCCGGCAATCGGACTTGATCTTCCGGTACAGAATCCGAAGACGCGCGATCTTACTGCGCTCGATACGTTGCTGCAGAACGGCCCGGCGCGATACGTTGATTCCGCGCAGCTCAATGAGCGTGGCAACGTGATTATTTTTGCTCACTCATCGCATCTACCGGTGGTTCGCAATCAAATGTACAAGGCGTTCAATCGAATTCCAGAGCTCAGCGCCGGTGACACGATCACGCTCGTGGGCGAAGACGGCAAGAAGTATCTCTACAACGTGCTCTCGGTTCGGCAGGCGGATGCCAACGAGGCAACCATTAATCTTTCACCGCTGCAGGGCACAAAGCTCACGCTCGTGACCTGCGACACGCTTACCTCGAAGAGCTCGCGCTTTATCCTAGATGCTGAATTTATCGGCGCTATAGACGCATAATTGTATGAAAACGTATCTCATTGCATTCGCATTTCTCGCCGCGGCATTCCCGAGTGTCACGTCGGCATCCACGATGCTTAATTATCTGCACGACGGCCAGGTGAATTTTCAGGCGATCGCAATGTGTCCGACGGGCGTCTCGTTTCCGACCGGCGTCTCGTACGACACTTCGGATTCGTATCTCGTGGGCGTGCCGTACGACACCTCTGATTCGTACCGTGTGGGTGTTCCGTACGATACATCGGACTCCTATCGTGTGGGTGTTTCGTACGACACCTCAGACTCGTATCGCGTAGGCACCTCATACACCGCGGGGTATTCATACTCGACGGGTGTTCCGTATGATGTAAGCGAGAGCTATATGACAGGGTATTCATACCCGACAAGTTACGGCGTGCCAACGAGCAACTCTGCGCCGACGAATCGAACACGCGGAACGCGCGCTGCGCAGATGTATCAGACTGCTGGCGTTGGCTATGCCTATGACGACATGACCGGCGTGTACTACGACAGCTACTACCCACAGTACGGCATCTGGGGCGGCTACGCGCCGGGTGTGGTGCCGGTGATGCGCTACGACGAGATGACGGGCGTGTACTACCGCAGCTACTAGTTTTGCAAGACGAGAAACACCGCGTTCGCGCGGTGTTTCTTTTTTACCCATACGACCTTCGGTTTACTCATCGCATGTAAGGGTGCGTGCTATCATTTTTTGCATGTCAGGCAGCATGGACCGCATGCGCGCACCGAGAGTTGCGCGCGCTACCGAACAACAGTCGCCAGCTGCTGAAGAGCAGTTGCCGCTTGATCTCAACGACGCCCGCACACCGCTGC
>CAZVMJ010000177.1:0-1810 GCA_964628005.1 uncultured Candidatus Saccharibacteria bacterium
CGTACGTTGTGTGAACGCGCAGGGAAGCGCGCAGGCTGCGGTGCGATTGCGCTTACGATCGAGCGGGAGCGGTTTTCGCTGCCGCCTTTGCACGCTTCGACTCGCATTTTGTGCACAGACAGCCAATGGGCTTAATGTGCTCATCAAAATATTCGGTGTCGTAGTCGTAGTTGAGCTCTTCACCTTCTTTGATCGCGCGCTTCGCAAAGATATAAATGCGGCGATTCTTCAAGAAGACTTCGCAGTTTGGTGCGCACGAGTGATTGATGAACCGCGCCTTGTTCTGCGGAATGTTTCCATCGATCATCGTCTTTGAGCTGGTCCAAAAGAAATATTTTCCTTCCTTCTCCTGTTCTTCTTCCGAAAGATCCCGGCCAATGTATTCAATAATGCACGCGCCGCGCGGAATGGGCTCGCCGGCAAACATGCCGCGCCCGGTGCGGGATTTCTTCACGAGCAGCTTAAAGGGCTGCGGCTCGTAGATACGACGAATCTTTTTCATGGCTATTTGATGGTAAGGCGGACGGATTCCGCAATGGCACGCACCGTGTCGCGATCCGCTTCGGAGGCATTCTTATTGAGCGGAGGCTGAATATCAAGCACCTTGGACATCGTTGCAGAGGTGGAGAGTGTGAGGATGTAATACGGGCCCATAGGAATTTCGCTGACGCTCCCTGTTTCCAGATTCTTGAGCTCGCCTTTTAAGAGCAATACAAAACCCTGTTCGCCATACTCGGTGGTGAATGGTTCAACGGAGAGCATATCAATGCATGAGAATGATGCCGTCGGGCCATCGGCCGCACAGAGGTTCTGCAGCTGCTGGGCGACAGCATCTTGTAGTGTTTGTCCGGGTTCGCTGAGCACGTTCACGATACGTGCTTCTGCAACGCCTTCCACCGATTCCGGACGAATCGTGCCAATCACTGCATTCTCATCGCCGTACTCGCGTACATCCATCGTAGACGGATACGAGAGTGAGTACCCGTGCACCGTATTTTCATATGTTTTCAGGCCGTCGCCCGCGTTCCATGCAAAGAGGGTGGCGGCAATCGCGAAGATCACCACGATGATCAGCACTGAGGTCGTTGTTCGATACATATGTACCGCGGCATCATAGCATTGTGCCCGGCAAACGTACGGTACAATTGTGTGCATGAGCAAAGCAATGCACGAGAAGCTGATGAAGCAGCACCTCAAGATTCTTGAGGGCTTGCAGTACAAATCAGGCTTGTTCGCTGCCTCAAAGAAAGGCGTTGAAACCGGCTACGACAAAGCGTGGCTGCGCGACAACTTTTACGAGTGCCTTGCCTTTGAGGTGATGGAAGATTTCGAGACCGTTGAGCGCACCTATCGCGCCATTCTCGATATCTTTCTCAAGCATGAATACAAAATTGATCACGCAATCGCGCGCAAGCCGGAATACACACATCAATATATACACGCGCGCTACCATCCTGAGACCTTCGATGAGTTTTGGGAAGAGTGGGGCAACAAGCAGAACGATTCAATCGGCTGCATCCTCTTTAAGCTCGGTGAACTGGAGGAACACCAGAAGGCATCAATTATTCAGAGCGACGATGATCGCCGCATTGTGCAGAAACTTGTGTGGTACCTCTCCACGCTCGAATACTGGCACGATGCTGACTCCGGCATGTGGGAAGAGAATCAGGAGATTCATGCATCCTCGGTGGGTGCCTGTGTTGCTGGCTTGAAGAAGGCGAAACACATTGCCGGTATCGAAGTGCCGGACGCGCTCATAAAGCGCGGCGAGCACACGCTGCGCAAAATGCTGCCGCGCGAATCGGCGGGG
>CAZVMJ010000178.1:0-1068 GCA_964628005.1 uncultured Candidatus Saccharibacteria bacterium
GACCGTTGAAGAGCGAAATGCACTTCAGGCCAAGATCGAAGAGCTCCAGTGCGATACGAAATGGGAAAACGGAAAGTGCACCCCGCTCTCAGAATTTGTGGCGCTTGAAGTTTCGACGACGACGGGTAAAACGCCGCTGAAAGTCACATTTACCGTACGCGTTCCGGATCTTAATTACACCGTTGACTACGGAGATGCAACGAATGCTGATCTTATGAAATCGGTATCGGGCGGCACCTGTAAGCCGGAGGATGATGGGCGATGCGCGGTGAAGCTCTCACACACCTATACGACCAAAGAAGATTCGGCGTCATTCACGGCTAAGCTGATGAAATCGGGTACTGAAGCGCAGTCCGTGCAGATTACCGTCACAAAGTAGGCGTGTTTGCTACAATGGCCGTATGGAGACACTCTACGGCTTCCTAAAGACCATTCTCGATTTTCTTGTGCAGATCGTCATGCTGATTATCAGCATGTGCGTGTACATTCTTCATTTCATAGGTGATCTTATTCAGGGAGCTGCCCAGTCGGTGTAGTGTATGGGCCTGTTTTCCCGACGCGATACGCCGACTGAACCGGCGAAGGAGGGCAGTATGGTGCTGGAAATTCTCAAGTACACCATCATTTCACTCATTATCGTTGTCCCGTTTCGAATATTCATTGCCCAACCGTTCATAGTGTCGGGCAAATCGATGGTAGATACCTTTCATCCCGGTGAGTATCTGGTGGTTGATCAGCTTTCATATCGCTTCAATGAGCCGCAACGGGGAGACGTGGTCATCTTTAAATATCCGCTCGATCCGAGCGTCTACTTTGTGAAGCGGCTTATTGGATTGCCCGGTGAGACTGTACGAATTGATCAGGGTGTCGTTTCGGTCCGCGCGCGCGGAGAGCGATCCGAATTCGTACGCTTGAATGAGCCCTATATCGCTTCAACCGCAAACGATAAGGAGCCGATTGAAATACAGCTCGCGGAAGACGAATACTACATGCTCGGAGATAATCGTCGCGAGAGTTCTGATTCGCGTGTCTGGGGGCCGCTGCAGAAAAAGTTTGTTGTTGGTCGCG
>CAZVMJ010000178.1:1078-1804 GCA_964628005.1 uncultured Candidatus Saccharibacteria bacterium
ATTGCTGCTATCCACATCACGCGATGCATAAAGAATCAGTCGCATCACATGCGCGCGCTATAATCATGGTACGTAGCGCTCTATGTCTTCATTTTTGCAACGACTCAAAGCAAAGGATGTAATCCCGGGTGCGCCGGAAGATAAAAAACAGGAGAAAGTTGTCATGCAAGCTGAGAAGTCGCCCGGCAATCCGGCAACGGATGAACAGCTGGCGGTCGACATCTATAAAATTCCGGGATCAATCATTATTTATGCACAGCTTGCAGGATCGAATGTTGAAGATTTTGCGGTATCAATCGAAGGCGACGGAGACATCGTGACCATTCGCGGCGAGCGGCATCGTCCGCAAGGCGAGCACTTCCAGTTGCCTACGGCAGAGGGTCGAGAAAAGATTCTTGAAGAGTGCTCATGGGGTGGCTTTTACCGGCAAATCATCCTGCCGTCTGAAGTTGATTCCGAAAAGACGGAGGCGATTATGAAAGAGGGTGTTCTGATGCTGCTCTTGCCGCTCAAGGGTCAGAAAGAAAACGGAATTCGCATCCGGGTCAATAAAGCCTGACGCGCGCATGCCTGAGCGCACCGGTCGCACTGTATGATCGCCCGTCGCACACATATTTCATTGGTTCTCGCGGCACTTATGGCTCTGGTGCCGTTTTCGGCATTTGCCGCAGAGCTGAATTTCTCTCCAACCACCGGCACGTTCCAGGTGGGCAAAGAGTTCTCGAT
>CAZVMJ010000179.1:0-1796 GCA_964628005.1 uncultured Candidatus Saccharibacteria bacterium
TGATGCCCTTCGCACGCTGCACGTCCGACATGCCAGGCAACTGCACGATGATCTTCTTGCAGTACTCGCGATTAATCACATCAATAATGACGGCACCGACTTTGCGAAAGTTCTCCAAGCCATAGTGGTGCGAGAGGTCAATAGAAAAATCTACAGGCAGTGCAATACCCGCTTTATTGAGCATTGCTTTTACTTCGTGAATGGGGTGATACACCAGATCGCGCTTCGACGGCGTAAAGTCGCGCGTTTCGAGCGCGATCGACTCATCGGTTTTATATGCGCGATCGGCAACGACCGCACCCTCCTTGAACTCACCACTTGAGAGTTGTCCCGGGCGGAACGGAAATGCGAAATACACGTCAGAACGCTTGAGCGCCTGACCCTTCTTGATCGGCTTCTTGGCAAATACACCGCGCTTGAGGGCTGCAAGATCCGCGTCTTCTTTCGGATCCGATTCCCACGTCGTTGGGCCTTCCGCGTCACGTGCCACTTTCCATGCCTCAATCCATCGCGAAACCTGCTCAGGTGTTGATGAGTACGCGTTGAGTGAAATCGTCTTCGTTGCGATGCCCACATGGCGCTCGAAAATGCGCGCACCCTTTGCATACGCAATCTGAATGGCTGCCATATTCTCGGGCTCTTCGTGAGTCGAGAATCCAATCATAATGTTCGGATATCGACTCTTGAGGATTTCAATGTGACCAAGGTTTAACTTGTTGTTCGGCGTCGGATAGATCGCAACGCAGTGCATGAGCGCAAAGTGTACATAGCGATGATCAAGGAAGCTGACCAAGCGATCAATTTCTTCGATGGTCATACCGCCGACGGAAACAATCATCGGCTTACCGGCAGCCGCAGCTTTCTCGAGAAGCGGCCAATCCTTTGCGGAAGCTGAGGCAATCTTCAAAATCTCAACGTCGAGCTCTTTCAGGAGATCAACGGATGCTTCATCAAATGGAGTCGCCATCGTGACGAGTCCTTCTTTTCGCGTCGCATCTACAAGCACTTTAAAATCCTTTCGCGAGAGCTTTGTGGAGAGAAAACGTGGCACGTGTTTATTGTCCGTCTTCTTCTTATCCGTCGGATGGATGAAGGTATCCAGATCGCGAAACTGAAGCTTCACCGCCGCACGAACACCGTGTTCGCGTGCCACTTTCGCGCACTCCTTAATAATCTTGAGCCCGTGATCAACCGAGCCCTGATGGTTATTCGCCATCTCGAGGGTAAAAAGATCGCTAAAGTCGAACCGCTGTGTTGGTTGAGCCATAAAGAAATTGTGTCGTATTTGGTAAATACGTCAACTGTACATATTACATTTTTATGGTATTGTAGTTTCAGTCACTCAGCCGGAGAATTACAGCCATGAACACCGGAACGCGACCCGTGAAAGGCGTTATTTTCGATAACGACGACACGGCTCAGGCGCACGACCCCGAACTGGGGTACGGCTCTCCTGAGGACCAGTACTACGCCGGATTCGCCGCCATCGCGGCGTGTTTCGGAAAGACGCTCGAGAAAGAATCTGATCTGCGTCTGCGCGTCATGGGCATTGATATCCGTGACGTCGGCGCAGCAATGATCAGCGAGCTCAGTCTCCCGCTCTCGTACGACCAGTGGAAGCAGGCACTCGACGCCGTTCTACTGGCGCTCGCTCCGTTTGCGGCACTGGCACCTGGGTTTGAGGATTGCATCCTCACGCTCCAGGAACGCGGACTCAAGACAGGCATTGCCTCAAGCAGTGTCCGTCGCGTGCTCGACGCCAAGTGGGAGCGGTTCCCGACAACACGGCAGCAGAT
>CAZVMJ010000180.1:0-1791 GCA_964628005.1 uncultured Candidatus Saccharibacteria bacterium
ATTGCAGAAACCGAATTCGCGAATCATGCCAATGTCCTGCCGCGTACGGCGTTTGAGACGCTCGGCTTCAAGTATCTTCCCTTGTTCATTGAGCACCTTGAGCCGCTCTTCAAGCTCAAATTGAATATCTTTGAGGGCCGCGTCCTGCACATCTTTTGGGGTTACATACTGTCGCGCAGGGAAGATAAATACGCCATCGTGCTCGCGCATAATCTCTCGCGTTACCGCATTGATCTCCTCAATTTTGGCAACTGATCCTGCGGTAAGATCGATGCGATAAATAACGCGTTCTGATGCTGGCATAATTTCCACCCTGCTGCCGAGCGCACGAAACGATCCCGGTGAAAGATCCCCGGATACGCGATCAAAATAGATACCAATCAGGCGTCGAGTGAGCTCGGCGCGCGTGAGCGGTTCACCCTTCTGAAGTTTCAAATTTACCTTCTCGTATTCCTCCGGACTGCCAAGACCGTAGATGCAGGATACGGACGCGACAATGATGACGTCTTTCCGCGTCAGGAGCGCCTGTGTTGCAGCATGACGAAGACGCTCAATATCTTCGTTCACCATCGCTTCCTTCTCAATATAGGTGTCGGTTACCGGCACATATGCCTCCGGCTGGTAGTAGTCGTAGTAGGAAACAAAGTAATGCACCGCAGCGTCGGGGAAGAACTCCCGGTATTCACTCGCAAGCTGTGCCGCGAGTGTCTTGTTATGCGCAATAACAAGGGTTGGCTTCCCGATTGCCTCAATGACATTACCGACAGTGTATGTCTTTCCAGAGCCCGTAACGCCGAGCAGCGTTTGGTGGCGGGCGCCTTTCTTCACACCCGAAATAAGCGCCTCAATCGCTTTCGGCTGATCTCCTGACGGGACGTATTCGCTCTGAATTTTGAGGGCCATCCGGTAACTGTATCAAAAATCCCTTCCCGATTCACCAAAGAAAAAGGCCCGCATCCGGGCCAGATTGATACGCATCTTTTCTTGTTTTCACGCAACACAGACTTCGCGCTATTTCGTGTCGAGCCCCTGCTCCGACACTGCCGCGTGCGGCTGATCGGGCTTCAGCAAACGAATGTCAGGAGGGCGAACCTCCCGCGCACTCTCCGGCCGAGCACCGTAGCCGTACCGCCCGTTTGGACCGGGCAACAAGCCCTCCCTGCGCGACGTCAGAAGCGATTGAAATGGCCTCATCGCTGTTTCCTTTTGCTTGAACTACAAGTCCGCACCTGCATGCGTTTGCAAATGCGTCCGAATATATAACCACGCAGTCGTAGGTATGGCAATCTATCGTCGCGCCTTGTACTGCGAAAGATACGCGTTCGAAAATTCCGGTAACCGGTCCTCAAGAATTGCAGCGCGAATGCGCCGCGTCAGATTCGTGAGGTAATACATGTTGTGCATAGAGGCGAGCACCATGCCCAACATTTCCTTCGCGCGGAACAGGTGATGGATGTAGCTGCGCGTATATGTTGTGCAAACGCGGCATGCACACTGCGGATCAATGCCGCGCGTATCATGCATAAATTCCGCACGCTCAATTGAGAATTTTCCTGCATCGGTGTACACGGTTCCGTTCCGGCCGTTACGCGTTGGGGTTACGCAATCAAAAGTGTCCACGCCAAATTCGGCGCCAAGCAAAATATCTTCCGGCTCGCCAACACCAAGGCCGTGCACTGGCATTTCCGGCGGAAGCACATCAAGCATATCGAGCGCTGAGCGGAGCGAGTTGTCGCCGTATTTACGACTAAATGAACCACCTAGACCAAAACCATCGAAGCCCATCTCCGC
>CAZVMJ010000181.1:0-1775 GCA_964628005.1 uncultured Candidatus Saccharibacteria bacterium
GCTCGGCGGTGTTGCGCTCGCACTCGCACTCTTTCTCTTTTCACTCTCCGTTGATTCTCCGCTTTCGCTCGTGCAGTCTTCGAGATCAATGGTGGGTAGCGTTGGTGTGGGTATGACGGCCGGCGTGATGCCGAACCCTGACAATACACTGGCGGCACAGTTTGCTCAGAAGGAGAAAGAGTTGGTGGCGCGTGAAGATACGGTTGATGCCCGAAGCGGCGGAACGGTTGCGGGAACCCGCATGCTTGCGCTCGCGAGCTTCTGCGTGAGCATGCTCGTACTTGCCATGGTGAGTGCAAATTTCTATATGGATTGGCGACGCGGTCACGCACTTGCATAAACAGGTGAGCGCGCGCACTGCGCGTTATACTGCTGATAATGAAAGAAGTATTACGATGGCTCGTAATAACTGTCTGTACCGTCGTACTCACGACGCTTGGTATTAATGCGTACGATAACCGCGATACACCGGCGGATTCAATGCTTGGTGCAGCCTTCGGCGCGATAACCGGACCGGGTGGAAAGTGTCCCACGGGCATGACATTCATAGGTACCGCCGAGGGCGGCTTTTGTATCGATGTCTATGAAGTATCAACATCTGATGCATGCCCGAATGAAGATCCGGGAAGCAAGGCGCAATCGAGCGATAACCTCGCGCTCTCGTCGTGTAAGCCGGTGAGTGAAGAGAAGCGTCGGCCGTGGAGAAATGTCTCGCGCGATCAGGCAGAGCTTGCGTGCGCGCGTGCGGGGAAGCGCTTACCGACGGCGCCCGAGTGGTACAAGGCGGCTATCGGTACGCCCGATGGTGCGGGGGGATCGGAAGACTGTAACGTGGGGCTTCGCGGTTCGGGATCACTCGATACGACCGGTGCGCGCACTGCATGCGTATCTCCGGCAGGTGCGTTCGACATGGTAGGTAATGCCTGGGAGTGGATGCAGGAAACGGTGACGAACGGTTCATATAAAGGAACGACGCTACCTGAAGAAGGATATGTAACCGGCATTGATGGCGACGGTATGCCGATTTCTACCGATCATGATGTGGCGGACGAATCTTTTTTCAGTGACTACTTCTGGCTTGATCCCACGGACACGCGCGGCATTCTGCGCGGCGGCTATTGGAATAGTCAAACAGATGCTGGTCAGTACGCCATCAACATTACGGTCCCGCCGTCGTTCTCCGGCGAGGCTGTTGGTTTCCGGTGCGTGAAGGATATTTAATATGCGAACGCTATTTTTTGCAGTTCTGGTCGCGGCGGCGTTACCGCTTTGGGCATCTGCCGCTTCAATGTCGCCGATATCGGATTTGATTGCGAACTCGCAGCCGTCTACCTCAACGCCGCATATCATTTCAGTGCGACTGACGAATGCGGTGCCCGCGGGAGGAAGCATCGTTGTCTCACCGGAAGGAGGTGCCTTTTCCATTCCCGTAGGGTTTGATCACACCGATGTGGACCTTCTTACCTCAAACGGAGGGCCGTATACGCAGCGCGATCTCGCTGCCACGCCGGGAGTAGCGACGGACGGTGTGAGCGTTGTGACCGGATCATCAGGGAACGTGACTATTACACTCGGCACGAATGCAATGGCAGCGGGCACCGATGTGCGCATCTACCTTGGTACCGCTGCAACACATCAAACGACCGGCGATCGCTCACCGCTGAATCCTGCAACCACGGGTGGCTATCGCGTCCGCATCGATACGTTCAACGGTGTCACGCCGATCGATTCGGCAAAGGCGATGGTTTTCATTGTATTGCCGGTGACGCTCACGG
>CAZVMJ010000182.1:0-1736 GCA_964628005.1 uncultured Candidatus Saccharibacteria bacterium
GCAGCGCATGACAACAGCAGTTACAGCGGCCGTAACGGGCGCTTTTCTTTTGCAGTCTTTCGTCCCAGTGGCTTCGGCTCTGGTAAACGAGGCTGTTGAGGAAACGCCGGTACAGCCCACATATCCGACCTACACTGTCTCGATGACCGGTTATAACGCGGTCGAGGGACAAACAGACGATACGCCGACTCAGACATCGATTGGTGCGTATACGAACCCTGATATCATCGTTGCCCTCTCATCGGATCTTCGTAAGGAGATTCCGTATGGTTCAGTTATTGAAGTCGTACCCGTTGAATCAACGGCGGCTGATCCTAATTGTGATCGCGAATACGTGCAGGACCTCATAGGCCTACGCGTTGTTGCAGACGCAATGCATCCACGCTGGAAAAAGAAGATCGACATTCTCTTTGATCACAATGAATATGTGACGATCAAGGGCGAAAACGGCAAGAAAGATACGAAGCGAAAGAATCCTGCAAAGGTGCTCGGCTTCTGCAAGAATGTGGAGATCCGAGTCGTTGGAAAGATCAACACAAAATATATGCCGAAGTCTCAGGAAGAGCTTACGATCGCGCTTGAAGAGTCGCAGAATGCCGAGCGCGAAAGCCTCGCGGTAGAAAAGTAATACACGTATACTGCTGATATGAGACCTGCTCATGTCATTGAGATCGAAACCCCGAAGGGTGTATTGCTGAATGGTTTGTGGTTTGGCCCAACTCGTGCTGAGACGGTCATCATTTGGGTGCATGGGCTGTCTAGTTCGCTTTTCAGCAAACAGGAAATCATGGAGAAACTAGCGCGGGGAACTACCGCGGTTCTCGCATTCAATAATCGTGGCAGCGGCACCGTCAATGGGGTACGGAATATTAAAGGGAGACGCATGCTCGGTGGTGCAGCACACGAAATCTTTACAGACTGTGTCGATGATATCGACGGGGCAATACGCTCAGCACGAAAGCATGGTGCGAAGAATATCTACCTTGCTGGCCACTCGACCGGCTGCCAAAAGTCGGTGTATTGGGCGCATAAACGAAAGAGCGGAGTCAAAGCGCTCATTCTTCTGGCGCCAATGAGCGATCACGCTGGTGCTGTGCATCACGATGGTGCCGCGGCGGTGCGTCGCGCGCTTACGGCTGCTCGGGCACTTGTTGCGAAAGGTGAAGCGCATACGCTACTCCCAAAACGTCTCGCGGGCAGCGCCAGCGTGTGCGATGCGCAGCGGTACATTAGTCTGTACGCCGGGGAGGGTGCAGAGGAGATCTTCATGTATTGGGATGCTTTAAAGAAGCCGCGTGTATACCGCTCTGTTGAAGTGCCAATGCTTGTTCTGCTTGCCGAACACGATGAGTATGCAGACCGCCCCGCATCCGAAATTGAAGAATGGTTTACCGAACACCTCTACACTGGCGAGGTGCGCGTTATTGCCGGCACCGATCACGGTTTCAAAGGTGCCGAATCTCAGGTGGTGCGTTATATCGACGAATTTATGAAAGAACGCTACAATTAAAGCGTCTTCTCGTATGTCCGATCACTGATCGGATTTTTTATTGAAGGAACTACCATGAACAAAAAGAAGGGAATCTGGGTAATTGTCGTATCGTTGCTGGTTGTCGCGGCATTTGTGCTGTGGTATCTCGCGGCGCAGCGACACATCGATATGACGATTCCAATGCCGGAATCAGCCACCTCAACTACCGAAACAACAGGATCAAAGACCATGCAGAAGCGAGGTG
>CAZVMJ010000183.1:0-1721 GCA_964628005.1 uncultured Candidatus Saccharibacteria bacterium
GCAGACAAAACGTGAAGCGGCAGAACAGGCTCATCGACAGACATTACGCGATGCAATAGAGAAAGCCCGCCAGGAATTGGCCAAAGGCCAGAAGCCACATGTGCCGCATAAGTCGCCGCTCGATGCGCTTCGGGAGAAGAATGCACAGAAGCACGAGTCCGTGCCGCCATCTGCGCCATCTGCCCGCACAACTCAGAACAGCACATCACAGACGACACATACTTCTCACGCGCAAAGAGCATCTGATGCAGCGTCCGAGCAGCGGGAAGCTCGTCAGGATCAGCCGCGCCGTGATCATGTGCACACCGAGCGCGAACATCATCATGCGGGTGAAGTGTCGCATCGCGTATTGATGCGCGTGCTCAATGGGCGCGATCGAGATCACGACGATCTATGAATGAACGGAGCGCGGCACTCACTCTGATCGCGCTCCTGCTTCCCGCGGCCGTGAGCGCAGATATTCGCATTACCGAGGTGATGTATGACGCCGCCGGCTCGGATGCAAAGCGTGAATGGATTGAGATCTATAACGATGGGGTAGTGTCGGTTGATCTCTCAAGAGAAAAGCTTACCGATCAAAAGGCGCACGCACTCAATCTGCCGCCAAAAAACGGGGGTGTCGGTTCACTTACGATTCCTGGCGGAACATATGCGGTTATTGCTGCTGATGCAACAACATTTCGCGCATCGCATCCATCTGTTGCGATTGTGATTGATACAGTGCTCAGTCTTCCGAATAACAGCGGGCGCGTTTCGATTGGTGGCGTCACAATGACATATGAAAAAGCGCTCGGGGCGTCTGGAACGGGTGAGTCGCTGCAGTTGAGCGGTTCAACATGGATACATGCCAAGCCCACCCCGGGTGCCCCAAATGCCACTCGCTCGGAAAATGTCACGCCCGCGCCAGTAAAGAGCGCTCGTGCCGCCGCGGCGGTAGCCGCACCGACGACGGCTGTAAAACAAGCCGCTGTTGTGCCGTCCAGCAATTCGCCGGCGCCGATTCCGACGACTACCGTGCCTCAACAGCAAGCGATCTATCCCTGGTATATAGCGGCGTTTGCCCTCGCGCTCGGTACGGCGTCGGTGGTCGGGTACGTAACGCGACGACCCGATACGTCGTGGGAGATTGTCGACGAAAGTGAGTAAGCGGTGTACTGTTTTGCGCATGCAGGACACTCAAACGGCCATCGTGACGGGAGGTGCTGGTCTCATTGGAACACACCTCATCCAGCTTCTCATTGCAAAGGGGTATCGCGTCGTATCGCTCGATAACTACTTCATCGGTTCCAAAGCGAATCATGTTGCCGGCGCCGAATATGTTGAAGGCCATACAAAAGATATTGGCAGTCTCTTGGGGCATGAGAAACCGGTGATCATTTTTCATCTCGGCGAATATTCACGTGTCGAGCAAAGTTTCGAGGATTTAGAAGTGGTCTGGCAGAGCAATGTGCATGGAACACACTGCGTGCTCGAGTATTGGCGCGCGCGAAATACTAATGATCATTCGTGTAAGTTGGTCTACGCAGGCTCAAGCACCAAATTTGCCGACGGGGGATTGGGTCGTGATCAGAGCCCCTATGCATGGATGAAGGCGAGCAATACGGAACTCGTGAGGAATTATGGTTCATGGTTTAACCTTCCGTACGCGATTACCTATTTCTATAACGCATATGGCCCGCAGGAGCTCTCCGAGGGGCCGTATGCTTCCGTGATCGGCCGAT
>CAZVMJ010000184.1:0-1716 GCA_964628005.1 uncultured Candidatus Saccharibacteria bacterium
CTGCGGAAGGGAACCGAGGCGATGAATGAGTGGGCAGCGCAAGCAAGCGAAAAATACGGTATTCCTGTTTTATTGAATCCCGTTGCGTGGGCGGGCGGCATATTGGACAGCGCGCTTTCATTATATGGAAATCCAACAGCGTCTCGCCAGTTTTCGGAACTTTCAATGCTCGATATGGACCGCTACGCATTGAAGGCGATTGACGTCATCAATGTTGCAACAACAATCGAGCCGTTCTTTGGAAGTCCGCTCTCTAAAGGCATAGCTGCGGGTATGGATTTTGCCCGATCTGCCGACTTTTATGGGGCCACATTCGCGGGACGCACCTCGCCTTTTACCGGAGGTGTGAGCGAAGTGGCACCAGGCTTCGGCACGCGTGCAACGGATCTTGAGTTCACCAGGGGCCCCAATGGTGTCTGGGGGTATACAGATAATTTCGCGGCGCAAACATCGCCTGAGTCTGCATATACACGCTTACTCGCGGGTCCAACTGGTGATATTAATACGAGCCCTGTGGCAGCGGCTGAGCGGTTCACATCCAATGAGATCGTCCCGTCAAGCGGAATTCCTCAGGTTCAGCTGCCCGCATCGGTTCCCGCTGCAGCGACCATTGCAGAGCGAGCAGGATTGACGGGCGTGACGGGGCCGACGGCAATCAATGATGTGCCGGTCATGCGCACGCCGGACATGATGCAGCCGGTTCTTCCGGGAGACCTAACACCGTCGGTGCCTCGTGTTGATGCGACGCCGTCAACACCGGTCGCTTCGCAGAGCGGAGCGCCGGATACCGTCGTTCCTGCGGCATCGGTTCGTGCACCGGATGCGCCCACCGCACCGGCCGCGGCTCCCGCGGCTGCCACCCCCGCGGCTGCGCCGATTACGGTTGCGGAAGTTCCTCGAAGTACCGGATTCTTGGATCGACTCCGTAATTTCTTCACTGGCACAGCAGAGCCTACAATTGCGCCGCTTTCGGTGGCAGAAGCAAATGCGCTTGGTAACCTCAATCGATCGCTCTCAAATCTGTCACGCGTTTCAGCGTTGCCTGATGTCCCGCCGGCATCCCGTCAGGCGCTGCTCAATCAAGTGTCAAATACGTATAGAGATGTCGTCGATGCGGGCCTTAGTCAGCGAGTGAGTGATGGTGCAATTGTTCGACCGAATGGCGACGTGGTGGCCACGAAGCTGCCGGTGCAAACAGCGGGAACGAATCCGTATGTTGCAACGGTACCTGTCGATTCGGCTGCCTCAAACAATGCCATTGCCTCGCTTCGCGCCCCAAATATTGAACCCGTTAATCCTGCCGTTCTAAAGAATACGAGCATTTCCGCTCCTGCACCGAGTCGCGGCCTCTTGCCGGGAGAAGTGCCTTCCGCGCGCGACATTCTCATAAATACATTGAAAGGCCCTGCTGTAGCCGGTGTGCTTGCGTACGGTGCGCTGACCAATCCGCTGCTTTCCACCGTTGCCGACGCCGCTTCACCAAGTTTTCAGTCGTGTGTTGCAAGCTCATGCCTCAAGCCGGTGAACGGTACAGCCTCTTTCTATGACCCGCGTCGCGGTGGCATCAATATCGATGCAAACTATGTAAAGAATAATAAGGCTGCAACAAAAAGCGGTGAGTACGTGGACATGAGTCGCAACAGCAATATTAACGAGCACTTCACCGTTGCCTCCGAACACTATCCGGTGAATACGATTGTGAATGTGTGCTCCGGA
>CAZVMJ010000185.1:0-1672 GCA_964628005.1 uncultured Candidatus Saccharibacteria bacterium
AAAGTTCTAAATGATTCGCAAAAACATCTCATTGTTCGCATATGCGGCGCTGCTCATACTTGCGGCGCCGTTTTGCGTTTACGCGGAATCGGTTGATTCCATGGATGTTACGGTGGTCGTACAGACCAATCGCAGTGCAACAGTGAAGGAGATTATTCGCTACGACTTCGGCGAGGATCAGCAACATGGTATTTTCCGCGACATTCCAACGGATACAGGTACCGGGCTCGCACGTCGCGAAATTGATGAAGACTCCATTCGCGTTACCGATGAACAGGGTACCGCATACCAGTTTCTGCTTGAGCCTGAGTTCGGTATTTTGCGCATCCGTATCGGAGATCCGGACCGTTTAATTACCGGGAAGCATGTGTACGTCGTTGAGTACACCGTGAAAGATGCGGTAGGGATGTTTGATGACGTTGATGAGATGTACTGGAATGTGACGGGTAACGAGTGGTCTGTGCCAATTCATGCAGTGAAAGCAGAAATAACGGTGCCCGGCGAATTTATCCGCTCGTCGTGCTATGTGGGATACCCGGGTTCGACCGAACCGTGTGGCACGAACGAGGTGGGTGAGGGTGCAAAGACCGTGCGGTTTGAATCCCGCCCGCTCTATGCACGCGAAGGACTTACGGTTGCGGTGGGATTTGCAAAAGGGTTTGTGTCAGAGCCATCAAGCACTATGCGCCTGATGGATTACGTGCGCCGCTACGGCATCGTGCTTCTCCCAATTCTTGCGTTTGTTGGCATGCTGTATGCGTGGATGCGATTTGGGCGCGACGCGAAAGGTCGCGGAGCACTCATCCCTGAGTACGATGCGCCCAAAGGATATTCACCATCGCTCGTGGCAACAGTGTATCGCGGCTCCTTCTCAGCAGGTGCCCTTGCGTCTGAAATCATTGCGCTTGCGGTGCAGGGCTACATTCGCATTTCGCGTATTGAGAAGACACTGCTCGGCTTGATAACGCTGCATGACTATGAGTTTGAAAGACTGCGTGATGCAGACGATGTGCTCCAGCCACATCAGCGGATGTTGCTCGAGGGGATGTTTCCGGAGAAAAGCACCGTAGTCCTCTCCGATATGCAGGAGGCGACGCAGCTGAAAAAGACGCTTGAGGCTATGAAGGTGCACATCGACGGCGTTATTAAAGATGAGAAGCTGTACCGTACGCCGGAATGGGTGCGAGCACCGATATTCGTTATCGGGTTTATGGTGGTGTGTATTGGTTTTGTGATGGTCTCCTCGTGGAATATTGTGGCGGATGTATCGCTCGTTCTCACGGCAATTATTATTGCCGTATTCGGGTACCTGATGCCTGCGCGCACCGAACGAGGCGCACTCATGTATGAGCACGTGCAGGGTTTGCGGTATTACATGGAGAAAGCGGAAAAGGCGCGACTTGATTTTCATTCTGCTCCTGAGAAATCGCCGCAGCATTTTGAGAAACTCCTTCCGTTTGCGCTCGCGCTCGGTGTAACGGATGCATGGGTGAAAGAGTTTGAGGGGTTACTCAAGGAAGCGCCGGAGTGGTACCGCGATTCATCGGGAGGACCGTTTGTGCCCACTGCCTTTGCGAGCCAGATGTCGTCGTTTAACTCGGAAGCGTCGTCGGCAGCGGTGGACACATCTTCGGGCGGAGGCTCCAGTGGTGGGGGTTTTTCAGGTGGGGGA
>CAZVMJ010000186.1:0-1637 GCA_964628005.1 uncultured Candidatus Saccharibacteria bacterium
CTCACATCAGCAACAGCATCGGTGCCGTTTTGAATCGGAAGCGATTCTATCGCAGCAAGAAAGTCAGGAAAGGAATCGGGTGCAATTGCACCCGCAGCACGTAATGCCTCACGCTTGGCACGCGCACTCTCATCAGCATGTGCCACCAATGCCTTTGCATGGCCAAACTGCATGCGCTCATCAAAGGCCTCGTCTATGAGACCAGCAACGTAGCAAATGATCGGCTTCGTGAGCGTACCCAAGCGGCGCATTTCGACTATCTCATATTCATCGGTACCGCCGAGCTCGCCAAAATACACGATCGCTTTTGTGGCCGCATCGCCTTCCGCGAGCGCAATAACCTGCGATAGAGACGTAACAGGAAACCGGTCGCCGCCAATCGAGAGCGCAAACGATACGCGCTTCCCCGCGTTCGCAACCGCGCGAATAAGCTCGTTTGTCATACCGCCCGACGTGGAAACGACCGCAACTGACCCTTCAACAGAAAGGTGCGCCGCGGCAATTTGAATTGGATCAGTACCACCAATTGCACCCAATTTCAGACGACCTGATACGACGAGCCCCACACCCGAAGGACCCGCGAGCACGTAGCGGGATCCGAATCGCGCAATCAAATCTGTCGCATGATCTTCAGGAATATTTTCGGCAAACAAATGCCCGCCGAGCGCATCCGGAAACGCATCAAAAAATCCGATGGTTGCCGCGCGTGCGCGTCGCCCCGACTGCACATTCAACATCCATCGCACGCGCGATGCATGTGCCTTCGGAAGCGAAGCGTAATCCTTGAAACATGGAATGAGCACTTCCGTGGTGCCAAAAAAGAATTTCTGCGCTTTCTTATTGCCCGCCACAATACCAAGAACCGACGGCGCGTTCTTGCCGCACAACATGTCAAAATCGAGTATCGACTGCACGATTCCGGGATGGTTCCCGACAACCAGCACACCATCCTCACCGCTGCGCACTCGCTCGAGCATTGTCATACCGCTTGAATATAATCTATGGCGTCACGAACCGCCTGCGTAATAACCGTATCCGATCCATACACCGCCCCGAACAATCCTTCGCGCTCAAGAAAGCGCTTCATCAGCGAGAGTCCTGCAGCCTCATTGGGCCCTCCGCGCCGCACGAATACCCGTATATCCTGCGTGCGCATCGCGGGAGCGACTTCAGTAAGCGCATCGATAATGCCCAAAAAGGTCTTTTGAACATCGGTAAAATTTGCAACACCACCGGCAATAACGAGCGCCTTCTTTGGAGCTTTCGACTGCAACATGAGCGATACAATCTCTCTCGTGTAAAGAAAGGTCTCTTCTCGTGTCGGTCCGCCGCTGTATTCTCCATAGTTTGCAAGCTCAGCACCAGCGCCGCGCAACTGCACCTCGTCGGCGATCACGATCGAACCGCCGCCGCCAGACAGCAGGAAAAAGAGTCCGCCGTCAGGATTCACCACGGATAATTTCAGTGAAGCCGGTGTCGTTGCTGCAAGCGTTTCAACGCGCGCTTCGGCGGGATGTGCCGCAACGGTCGTGATTACATCACGGTGCGACCAACCGTCTTTTACAAAAAATTCTCCTGCACTGTCTACGAGAGCGGCAGCGTCCAATAAAAAGACATTCCCTTCTCGCACCACGAGC
>CAZVMJ010000187.1:0-1586 GCA_964628005.1 uncultured Candidatus Saccharibacteria bacterium
CGAGCGCGCGCTTTACGGCTTTTATGTCGAGTGTCTGTTCGCTCACTTCAGCGTAGTCGCGTGCGCGCTTGAGCAGGTAGTTTGCGGTGCGCGGTGTGGAGCGCGAGCGTTTTGCAATCTCCATGAGCGAATCAGCGTCTGTTTCAATGCCGAGAATCTTGCCGGAGCGACGGAGGATTTCCGCGATTTCGCCGTCGCTGTAGTACTGCAGCCGGAATGTGCCGCCCGAGAAACGGCTGCGCAGTGGTGCTGAGAGCATGGAGATGCGCGTGGTTGCCGCAATGAGTGTAAATGGTGGAAGCTCAAGCTGTACAGTGCGTGCCGCCGGGCCCTTTCCGATAACAATGTCTAGCACACCGCTCTCCATGGCGGGGTAGAGCACCTCTTCAATGGTGCGGTTGAGGCGGTGAATCTCGTCTATAAATAGAACGTCACCCGGGGAGAGGTTGGTGAGAATCGATGCAAGGTCGCCCACACGCTCAATCGCGGGGCCGGATGTGGTACGTAGGTTGGCACCTACTTCCTTGGCGATGAGGTGGGCGAGCGTGGTTTTGCCGAGGCCGGGCGGGCCGTACAAAAGCACATGCTCCGGCTGGTGGTTTCTGCCCTTTGCGGCAGTCAGAAGGATACGGAGGTTCTCCTTAATAGCCGGCTGGCCGACATATTCGGCCCAGGAATCGGGACGCAAGGCTTGGTCGAGGGTCCGGGAGCCCTTGGGGATCGCGGAGTCGTCGGATGCTGCCATACTTGACATTTATCTTTACTATGATATATTTCCCGCAGAAGCGCTGAGAGGCGCTTTTTCTCGTAAGAGACGCACAGCTTCGGGCGATGGCGGTTTTTTCGAGGACGCGAAAGTTTTGGCTCTCGCTATCCTTAGATTCCAACTGCAACTTTTCCTACAAAAGCATCGCCCGAAATTGTGCATCTCCTTCCGGATAGAAATATCCGGAGGCGGCTATCCCGAACCATAGCACCCGATTGCCTCCGTGCAATCGGGTTTTGTGGTTTAAAATTTTTTTGTGCCGCACCGTAAAAGTGGAGATGCGTCAATTTTTAGAAACTGTTTGAAACGACGTACCACAGGTATCCAAAAAAGGTGAGCAGCAGCAGGATACCGCACAGCGCGATGTTTATCAGTGCGCGCAGGAGTGTCCATTTCGGCAACCCCGCGCGCTTCCATGCCAATTTCCACCCGGCGATTAAGAGCATGACGGGAAAGACCGATGCGCTGTAGAGAAATGCAAAGATACCAAGCGAATCGCCATACAAAAACAAAAGCGGGGCAATCGCGATAAGAACAATGCTGACCAAGAATGTGATGAATCCGCCCATACTAGGCGATGGTGGCGAGCATCACTTCGTCGTTGAGATCAACAACGCGAGAGAGCTCGTCGAGTGAAGTGACTCCCTGAAGAATCTTTACAGCGCCGTCCTGTGCCATGCGGCGAATGCGCTGATGTTTAGCGGCTGCCCAAATTTCGCGCTCCGATGATGTGTGACGTACACACTCTTCGATTTCACGATCCATCAAGATAACTTCCACGACAGCGATTCGTCCCTTGTATCCGATGCCGCCGCACTTC
>CAZVMJ010000188.1:0-1570 GCA_964628005.1 uncultured Candidatus Saccharibacteria bacterium
CCCGCAGGCAATCTCGGGCTCGGGCGCACGCTATGCGACCGCCGACGAAGCGATGGTCTTCTGGAATAAGGGCAACACCGCTTTCATCACGGAAGGCAATCCGGACAACCAGACGTTCGCAAACTGCGGCGAGGGCGCACCGGCTGCTCCGCAGCTCAATTCATTCACGAACGCGAGCTCGACCTACACCGTGCAGTACGCACCGGGATGGGATGCGGATGATACGTATCAGTACACCGGCGTTTCCGCCGACAAGCCGATCTCGGGCGTGAAGTTCACGATCCCGGGCACGATGGCCACCGGCACGAACCTTTCGGCCGATTCCTACGTCTCGGTTGAAATGCTTCCGCGCGCCACATCATGCCGCGCAGACATCTTCGTGCTCGATAACGTAGCGCCGGACACGGTGACTGCGGCAGGGAAGGAGTGGTCGCACGTGATGGTTTCAGGCGCAGGCGCGGGCAACCTCTACGAGGAGCACGTGTACGCCGTTACGGGATCAAGCCCGTGCACTGCAGTGCGATACTTCATCCACTCGACCCAGATCGGTAACTACCCGGAGGGTACGGTGACCGAGTTCGACAAGGCGGCCTTGATCACAGAGTTCGACAAGGTCCGCGACTCGCTCCAGATCCTGGGAGCGGCTCCCGCAGCTGACACGACCCCCGAGGCAACCTCCACCGCCCCGAATCAGTAGTCACAAATAATTCAAAAATACAAAAACCGCCTTTCTCGGCGGTTTTTGTATTAGCGAACGCAGATGTGGAAATGTGGGGCAGGCCTGGCTTGATTCAAAGTCAGTGATAGCATCATACTTATCACGTCGGCTGATCTAAAGAATCTATATTTTGAGCCATGAAATCACAACGCAGAAAAGATCAGCATGAAAACGAGCTGATGCTGCTACCAGATTCGCGCAAAGAATCTAAAGTTATCCACAGTAATAAATCACCCACAGTTCTTGACCTCTTTGCTGGAGCGGGGGGTTTATCGGAGGGTTTCATTCGAGCTGGTTGCTCTTTGATTGGCCACATAGAAATGGACGCCAGTGCTTGCGACACATTAGTGACAAGAATGGTATATCACGAGCTCGTTAAAAGAGGTCGAATGGATGACTATAAGAAATATGTCTGCGGGTCTGTATCGATGACACAATTGATTGAGAAGCACTCTCTATACGAGCAGCGAGATTCAGTTATCCGAGCGGCAATCAGTAAGGATAATGTCAACGCGTTAATTGCAGACATCAAAAAGAAATTGAATGGAAGGAATTTGGACTTCGTAATCGGAGGTCCTCCGTGTCAGGCATATTCCCACATAGGTCGAGCGCGAGATAAAAACAATATGAGACACGATAAGCGCAATTTTCTTTACAAGCGCTATGTCGACTTTTTGAAAGCCTTGGAGCCGAAGATTTTTGTATTTGAAAATGTCCTTGGCCTACTAAGCGCTGCGAAAGGTCATCATTTACGCGAAATGAGGAAGCTAATGCATCGTGCAGGCTATAAAACAGATCTTAGGGTTGTACATGCAAATACACATGGCGTTCCTCAGAATAGGAAGCGAATAA
>CAZVMJ010000189.1:0-1542 GCA_964628005.1 uncultured Candidatus Saccharibacteria bacterium
GATCATCGTGCAGTTGCCTGGCCAGGAACATCCGTACCACCACCACCTGCAGAAAGAAGAGGCGTTCCATGTGCTCTCGGGCGTTATGGAGCTTGAGCTCGAGGGTCGTCGTATGACGCTCCATCCGGGAGATGTGGCTGTAGTGCAGCGCGGCGTGAAGCATCGCTTCTGGACGGATACGGGCGTCATCTTCGAAGAAGTGTCATCAACACACTTCAATAATGATTCGTTCTACGAAGACACAGCGATCAGTAATCTTCCGCGTGAAGCGCGAAAGACAAAACTCTCGAATTGGGGCCGTCATCACTTCGACTAATACGCTCGTGCATCATATGGCACACGTACTCGTTACCGATTTTGACGGCGTTATCGTACGCGACTCTGAGCGCTTCAAAACAGAGGCGTGGAATACGATCGGCGCATCGTATGGACCAGACGGCATAGCTGCTATTCGTGAAGCAGAAGCCCGATTTGGACGGGGCAGGGGCGGTGATCGCTACGACATTCTCAATGGCATGCTCACGGGACTTGGTGTGCCTGAGACGGAGCGTGCGGCAAAGATCCAGAGCGAAGCCCAGCGTTTCGACGCGTTGGTGCAGGACATGATTGCCGAGGCGGGCGCGGATCAGAATGCTGTTCGCGCACTTACGGAGCTCGCAAACATCGTGCCGGTGTACGTAAACTCAGCGACGCCAGTTCAAGCGCTCTCAGAAACCGTTACGCGACTCGGTATAGCGCATGTGTTTGCAGGCGTGCTCGGGCGACCGCTCCACAAAGAGGAAAATTTCCGCATGGTTGCAGAGGCGGAGCGTGTCGAGCCCGCGGACATTCTGTTTGTTGGTGACAGCGTGAGCGACGCACATGCCGCCGAGGCGTTTGGCTGCGTGTTTGTGGGGTATCGCAACGAAGCGTCGAATGATTGGACGCCTCCAGTTTCGTTTCCGACGGTCACGTCGCTGCAGGAATTAATTCCGCTCTGTACGCCTCGTTGACGCTCGCAGAACCGCTCGTTACTATCGCTCAATATTACATCTTCACATCTCTATGCACGTTAAAGTTTACGGAGCCGGATCTATAGGAAATCACCTCACGCAGGCGTCGCGCCGCATGGGGTGGAAAGTTACGGTGGTTGACCGCGATGAAAAGGCGCTCGCGCGCATGAAAAATGATATCTACCCGACCCGTTACGGATCATGGGACGAAGGAATTGCGCAGTATGTTGCGGGCAGTGAGCCCAAAGGCGGCTATGACATCGTGATGATTGGCACCCCGCCCAATGTGCGCATTCAGGTTGCGCTCGAAGCGCTCAAAGAAAAGCCGAAGCTTATGTTGCTTGAGAAGCCGCTCTGCGGCCCGGAGGCAAAAGATCTCAAGAAGCTCATCACGCTCGCGAAGAAGCAGAAGACCATATTGCTCGTCGGTTACGACCACGGTGTTGCGGAGTCGGTAGAGTTTTTGGTTTCAATGATTAAGAAAAAGTTGTTCGGTGATGTGCTTACACTCGATGTTGAGTTTCGCGAGCACTGGGAAGGCATCTTTAAA
>CAZVMJ010000190.1:0-1520 GCA_964628005.1 uncultured Candidatus Saccharibacteria bacterium
TCGTGAGCGACACCGCGCGGGCCGAGAGTCCCGGGATAACGGTGCGACCTCGGTTCTTACCGTAGCCGCGGCGCTTCGGGAGCTTCTTGATGATATCGCGCATTTCCGGGCGCACCTTATGACCGGCGCGCGCCGTCTGGCCCTTGCCGCCGCGTCCCGACTGCTTGCCGCGGGTCGATGACTGGCCGCGTCCGACACGTCGGTACGGTCGCTTACCTGTTCGCTTAAGTTCGTTGAGAGTTGCCATATTATTTCACCTGCTGAAGCGACTGCAGCGCTACGATTGCTGCACGCGCATTATTGATGGAATTCTTCGAGCGGGACATGAGCTTCGCCGTCACATCGGAAACGCCAGCGAGTTCAAGTACGGTTCGTACCGACGATCCGGCGACGAGCCCTCGGCCCGGTGACGGGCGGATCTCGACGACTGATGCACAGTACTTCGCTTCCACGTTGTGCTTGATCGAGCGGTTCTTGGTGAGGTTGAGGCTGATCATGTGGCGCTTTGCCGCACGGGTCGCCTTTTCGATTGCGAGCTGAGTGTCAGCCGCCTTACCGACGCCGACGCCGACGCGGCCCTTCTTGTCTCCGAGCACGATTGCAACCGAGAAGTTGAAGCGGCGGCCGCCTGCCATAACTCGGGCGACGCGGCGGATGCCGATCATCTTCTGGGCGAACTCGGAGCGCTCACGTTCCGGGCGGTTGCCTCGGCGGTCGCCTCCGCGTCCGCGCTGTCCTCCGCGCTGCGGTCCGCGATTGTCGCGGCCTCCGCGCTGCGGTCGGTCAGACGGAGCCTGCGCTACCGCAGTTCCCTGAGCCGTATTCTGCTGTGTGTCTTCTGCCATATGATTGTGATTAAAATTCTAGTCCCGCTGATCGAGCCGCGTCAGCGAATGCCTTGATAGTGCCTACGTACTGGAAGCCTCCGCGGTCGAATACGACCGCCTTGATTCCCTTCGCGCCTGCAGCCTTTGCAAGCGTACCTGCTGCCTGTTCTGCGCGCTCGCGCGGAGTCTTACCCTTTTCTGCGGCAGATGAGACGGCCGCGAGCGTGATGCCCTTCGTGTCGTCGATGATCTGCGCGGTGAGGCGCGTGTTCGACTTGTAGACCGAGAGTCGCGGTCGTGCCTCGGTACCCGAGACGCGCGCGCGAACGCGGTTATGTCGTCGATCCCTCTGTTCTCGTTTAGTGAGTGCCATATATCATTTTTATCCGGCTACCTTCTTACCCTGCTTCTGGCGTACGACTTCGCCTTCGTATCGGATTCCCTTACCCTTGTACGGTTCCGGCTTCTTGACCGATCGGACGGTCGCAGCGAATTCGCCGACGACTTCCTTGTCCGCACCTGAGATTGTGATGATGTTCTTTTCAACAAGTGCAGTGACTCCCTGCGGAACGGCCATGATGACCGGATGGGAGAAGCCGAGCGCCATCTTGAGGTTGGTTCCCTGCAGTTCTGCGCGGTATCCGATGCCTTCGATCTGGAGCTTCTTGATGAACGGAGTGTTGACTCCCGAGA
>CAZVMJ010000191.1:0-1504 GCA_964628005.1 uncultured Candidatus Saccharibacteria bacterium
GACCGATGGCGAGATGGCGAGTGCGCCTGCGATCACTGTGGTGGCAATGTGTTTGAAATGCATATGTCTGTAGTATACCCAAAACAAAGCCGCCCCACTTGGGGGCGGCTTCACCACAGCTCCGGCGTAGGCACTTACGCTCGCGACTTCACGAGTCTCAGTACTTCCGGCGGTGTGGGCTTCTTCTCGTTCTTGATCCGCTCAAGGATCTCGCGCAGACCACGGAACGTCTGCTCGGCTTGCAGAACCCGCGCAACAAAGGTTTCCACCTCTTCGCGGGATGCAAATGAGAAGATGCGTCGGATTTCATCCGGCGGCCAATCTGCCACCACCGACTTCACCGTCTCGTTCACCAGCGTGTTGATGATGTCTTTTCGACGCTGGGGCTGAAACCGTTCGGGCTGGCGTCCTGCCACGCCAGCAGCTGCTTTCAGCTTGAGTGCGCGATCTCGAATGAATTCCGTTGCGTGGACCGAAGTCAGATTGCGCTGCCGGATCACGGCCAACAACAATCGCTGCAACGTGAAGCATCGTTCCTTGTCGGACAGGCGCTCGAAGTCTTCTTCGTCTGTAACCGTCTCGCGTCGAACGATTTTCGCGAGTTCGTGGAACGAGATTTCGAGTTCTTCTGTCGTCGGGGTTTTCACCCCGCCGAGATGTCCGCCGACCGTGACGGAGAGACGCTTGTCGCGAGGCAGATCCGCATCCAACATTGCCTGAATATCGGGTGCGAGCTTTGTGAGATTGATGCGGCAATAGAATTGGGGGATCGCCACGCCGAATGCATCGGCAATGTCGTTTACCCGCCAGCCGAGTTCCTGCAGACGCAGAATCTCGTAGCCTTCTTCGAGCTCGGTCAGATCATCCTGGCCTTTGTTGAGCAGTGACATGTCCATACGGTGCGCCTTTTCATCGGCGTAGATTGCAACGCGGATAGGAACCGCGCCGACACCGCCTTCAAGCGCACCGTTGCGGCGCCGATGGCCGCTCACTGCCACGAAGTAGCAGTTGGCGTGTTCCTTCGATACACGAACCCATGGGGCTGTGTGTCGCGGAACAACAACCAGCTGTTGCCGCACACCGCGCGCCTTGATGCTCGCATTGAGCTCAAGAAGACGCGCTTCATTCATGTGCTTGCGCGGATTATCCATATCCGGCGCGATGTTACGCGGGTCAACATACCCGGACGCGTTTGCTTCGCCCCACCAGGGGAGTGGCGCATACGAAACCATGACTGTGTCGCCTCCGGGGAGAGCGACTCTTTTTACAGCAGGCTCGAGCATGACATTCTCCTCTTCAGCTATGAACTACACGTCAAACAACGGGGAGTCTGTCTGAACGGTACACCTCCGACGACGTAAATGTAAGTGGATAGCGTCTGCAGTGTGTTGTAAAAACGGCAAACCGCCCGATCGCGGATGCGAATCGGGCGGGCCGAATGGTGACCCTACGGGGAATCGAACCCCGATTAACGGCTTGAAAAGCCGGCGTCCTAACCGTTAGA